>NZ_AEIQ01000084.1:0-568 GCF_000152185.1 Dermacoccus sp. Ellin185
ATTCTGCGCTGTTAGATCCCAAAGGACAGATTGGTCTGGAGCAACGTTCACTGATACTGACGGCATTTGGCCTGATGTTGATTGTCGTTATTCCCGCAATCTTGATGGCTGTTGGTTTCGCCTGGAAGTACCGTGCGAGCAATAAAGATGCTAAGTACAGCCCGAACTGGTCACACTCCAATAAAGTGGAAGCTGTGGTCTGGACGGTACCTATCTTAATCATCATCTTCCTTGCAGTACTGACCTGGAAAACCACTCACGCTCTTGAGCCTAGCAAGCCGCTGGCACACGACGAGAAGCCCATTACCATCGAAGTGGTTTCCATGGACTGGAAATGGTTCTTCATCTACCCGGAACAGGGCATTGCTACCGTGAATGAAATCGCTTTCCCGGCGAACACTCCGGTGTACTTCAAAGTGACCTCCAACTCCGTGATGAACTCCTTCTTCATTCCGCGTCTGGGTAGCCAGATTTATGCCATGGCCGGTATGCAGACTCGCCTGCATCTGATCGCCAACGAACCCGCCACTTATGACGGTATCTCCGCCAGCTACAGCGGCCCGGGCTT
>NZ_AEIQ01000083.1:0-41139 GCF_000152185.1 Dermacoccus sp. Ellin185
AGTTCAGACGCGTGACACTAGGGGGTAGCACTTCCAACCCCCGCCATGAAAGTACATGACTATGTACTGTGCGTGCGGGGGGCAGCCCAGAACGTGGGAGGCGTGCCGTCACCCGAACCAGACCTAAGCCGCCTGCGAGATATCTTTGTCACCGCCCGCGCGGAGTCGGGGATGACGTTCGAGCAGCTCGCTGAAGCATCCGGCCTGCACCGGCAAACCCTCACCAACATCGCCCGCGGCGCAGCGAAGGGCGACTTGCGCACCTGGCTCATGCTGGCAAGGGCCTTCGACGCGACTCTTGACGAGCTCCTGGCGCCAGTGTGGCATGACTCAGCATCCTGAGGCACCCGCCCATACCCGGACGCGAAATTGAGCGAAGCGCTGCCCCGGAAGGCGGAGTTGTGGACTGGGAAGCGTCCACCGTTTCGACCCGCCGACATGGGTGACACCGAATGGTTGAAATGCCTGGAGGCCGGTCGCGTCGTCTGCGTCACGGTACGCGGTGTGGTCGCCGTGGCAGTAGCGGAAACGCTCAACTCTCTTTTGCGGGGTTGCCCTGATCGGGACGTGCCAGGCGTGCAAACGGCCCTGCAAAGGCACATGTGCGAGACCATCAGGCTTGGGCGCGAGCTGCCTAAATATGACGAAGCAGATTTACTACTACGGTCGCCGGAAACCGCGCCACTACTGGGAAGTCGACTTCTTCTCGGACTGCTGCGACGCGTTCGAGAAGAGGTGGACCAGCCTGAGCTGACCCGCATCGTTGATCAGGGTGTTCCCGTGACCGAAGGAACCCTTGTTGCGGCTGCACCGGCTCTTGATCGAGCAGGTGCTGTGCACGCTGCCCGCGAACTCGTTGACCTGTTGATCGACAATGCAGCAACGACCGCACCGAGCCGTGGCGGCAAGGACGTGAGTCTGCTGCTGCATGGGAGTGGGCGCGCCTACCGGGTGACGCCCCTGACGCAGCGAGACATGGTGCGCACAGTCATCCCCCCGGATGGCACCCCGATCGCGAATAAGGACATCCGCGAAGCCGTCAAGGAACAGTTCGGCGACGCGGCACCAACCGACAATCAGATCGACCAGACGATTGTCGGCCTGCGCCGCGACAAGGAACTGCGGCGCGTCTCGCATGGCGTCCAAGCGGCGACGGAGTTGTTCGGTCACGAGCCCTACCCGACCGATCCGGGCCGCAAGCGGGCTCGGAGCTAGGAGCACGTGAATACATGAGTGAGCACCCGTATCGGGTGCACCCAGAAAAGACGAAAGCTCCCGCCGCCAGCGTCAACTGGCGATACGAGAGCCGTCATCAAGGTCTTGGAACCGCCTTCGATGCTACGGCACCCCCAGCGGGCACGCAATCATCACTCCTGGGTGCCCCATGCCCAAAACTCTCCGAACCGCGCATGACCCACACGTCTGCGTCGAGCGCGTCTTCCAGCGCGGCGAGTGTCGCGACGTCGCACCACGTCTCACCGCGGAGCACTCGCGTCACCGTCGTGTGCGCGACATTGGCGCGCGCCGCGACGCTACGCACGGACTCGCCGGACGCGTGGAGGTGGTCACGCAGGCTGCGGCACGTCGCTTGCACGCGTTCTACGTGCGGTGGGGCGTCGTCGCGCAGCACCGCATCGGGCCAGCTGCCACTCGCGACGTAGCGGGCTGTGCGCGGTGTGCGGGCGTCACTCATGCACCCCATTTTGCCCGGGATTTCGGGGTTGTCGGTGCCTACACCTCTAATGGTGCACATGAGCACCACTTGGGGATGGGCGCATGACCGCCACGCGACCGGCACCACTGACTCTCGACCAGGCCGATGTGCTGGTGGCCGCCATGAGTGATACGCCGCTATCGACCGCCATCCGCGTCCTCATCGCCACCTGGCGCGAGCGTGCCAGTGCGGGCGACATGTCGCCTCAGACCGTCGACAAGTTCACCCTGCTCATGGGGCGATTCGACCGCTACGCCTACGCGACGGGCGCCCTCATTTGCGCCGACGTCACCCCCGACCTCGTGAGCGATTTCATCCGCGCGCACGGTCGTGACAGGCAGGGCAACGAAGCGCCACCATCGGTATCGACGCAGCATCAGCGACGCAGCGTCATCCGGCTGTGGGCCCGCGACGCGATCGTCGCCGGGTACCTCCTCGCTGATCCGACGCTGCACCTCGATCTCCCGCCCCGTAGCCGGTCGCTGACACGCCCGGTCACGGACGATGAGGTCGCACTCATCGAGTACCAGGCCGAGTCGTGGGCGACGCACACGCGCCACGCGGCGACAGTTGCCCTCGCCCTCAGCGGCGTCCACTCGGGCGAAATTGCGTCGATTCGCCCCGGCGACGTGCGGGACGGGTTGATCGCAGCGCCTGGGACCGTACGCGTGCAGGCCCGCACCCTCAGCATCGCGTCGCCGTGGTGCCGTCGTGTCCTCACCGAGCGCGTCGACCTCGTCGGTGGCGCCGATGGTGGGCGCACCCTCGTCTCCACGGGCAAGGGCACCGACGCACAGCAACAGGCCCGCGCGTGCACCGCTATCCGAGACGTCATCATCCGTGCCGGACTCGACACTGACCCGGCGATTAAGCCGTCGTCCCTGACGGCGCATCCCGCCCGCGCCGTTTTCGACCGCACGGGGCGTATCCAGGATTCGGCGCGTCTGCTTGGCGTGACATCGCTCGACGCGGCAGCGTCCGCGATCGACTGGGACTGGCAGGCCGCCCCATGATGAACACCGATGCGCTCACCCGAGAGCGGGCCCGTGTGACGCAGCTGTACAACGACGACCTGGTGAAGCGCATCAAGTCCGGTGACGCTGTACTGATCGGCGACCAGCGGGTCGAAGCGGTCATCCGCAACAGAGACCTCATGAGCCTCGGCGCGCTCGTCCCCGCTTCGAACGCCTCCGGCATGGGCCGCCCCAGTCGGTACCCGTCCTGGCTGTGGGTGTACATCGCGGCCATAGTCGGTACCCGCGGCAGCCAGCGCGCCGCGATCAACTGGCTTCGGTACCCCCGACACTGGTTCACCGTGGTGGACCTCTTTCGCGAGGTCTACGGGGACGAGGTCGCAGCCAGGCTGCCTCAGCAGCCGCCCTGCCGCTCCACGGTGCGGCATCACACCAAACGCATCATTGCTGTGTTTCCGATCCTGCAAGAGGCAGCCGCCGCCCAGTGGGTGCGCCAAGCGCAAGCACAGGGCTGCCTGGACCCTGAAGATGACAGCACGTGGATGGAGCCGTCACGCGGTTGCACGGTTTGGGGTGACGGCACCGTCGTCAAATCATCCGTGCGGCAACGCAAGAGCACCGAGAAGGCCGTCCGTCAGGCTGACGCTGCGATGTACTACGAATGCGGCGAGGAAGACGGGAACCCCGTCTACGGAGTCAAGTACGTCACCGTATCGACACGTCCTTCCTCAGACCCCTACGGCCGCGTCATTCTGCGTATGGAGCGGCAGGTGGGTGCCAGGGAGGCAGATCAGGGCGCCACCATGATCGAGCGCATTCAACACCTGTGCGGCGGCGCGATCCGCGCTGTCGCATGGGACGGCGCCCACCGTGGACTGCACCGCCAACGCGTCCTGAACGCCATCGGCGCGATCCCCGTCACCCCACCACACGGCAGCGTCAAACCGCGACGACTCAGGCGCGCCGAAGACGGCACCGACCTGTGGACGTGCGACGGAGCTCTGTGCGCCATGACGCTCACCGTGGAAGGCAAGCGCCGCTACGAACCGTTGCCCCTGCACAAGGTGCTCCGCCGACGCCGGGCCGACGGCACGTTCCGCTGGTATGCCGAATACGCCCTGCCCAGCGGCCTCATCCACCGCGAGCGACTCGATCAGACTCTCGAAGACGTCGCCACGAAGTTCAACCGCGCGGAGCACCTCCAACCCTTCCCGAAGGGCACTCCAGAGTACGAAGCCGTGTATCACCGACGCCCCGACGCGGAATCGCTGCACGACACCCTCGACAGCCTGTTCTACAAGGGGCGAATGATCGCGTACTTCAAGGAGACGCAAGACCTCGCCATGCTGTCGTTCGCCCTCGGGCAGAACGCCGTCTCGCACTGGGTGTACCGCCTCTCGCAGCTCGGAGGTGAGCTGCTGACGAACTGAAGGGCGCCCCATTCAAGGCACCAGTCTGCCCGCCGACCGCCATGGTCGCGCGGGCCCCAGCCGTGCAATCGGCTAGGCTCTGACACGCACGATCCGGCGGCGACTTGCTCCCCTGCAAGCGGCCATCACGACCGGATCGTGCAGGACCAGGCCACAGCGACGTGAACGCCCAGGCGTGAGCGACTTTTAGTCCACCTTTTCGCCCGGTCCCGCTCCCGTAGCTCAGGGGATAGAGCACCGCTCTCCTAAAGCGGGTGTCGGCAGTTCGAATCTGCCCGGGAGCACAGCTGAGAACCGTTGCCCTGCAACGGTTCTCAGCAAGTCATGCTGAGAGCGAGATGCTTGGCTGGCGTCGCGGGCGCCCTGAAGTGCACACAAAGTGCACAGCAGTCAGAAGGCGTGATCACTCAGGTCGCCTGAGCTGGCCACAAAGGCTGCCGCTGCTTCTGCCGCAGCACGCTCTTCCTGGCTGCGAGTCTCTTGCAAGGCGCGCGAGTGCACATACGCCGCGTGCGCCCGGTCGATGGCATCAGCAGCCTTGCCTACATCGGTATCGAAGAGGTCGCTGTAGGTGTCGAGGGTGATACTGGCGCTCGCATGGCCGAGCATGTTGCGCACCTGAAGAGCGCTGGCGCCGCTGCTGATAGCGATGCTGGCCGCGGTGTGTCGCAGCGAGTGTGGCGTGAGGTCAGGCACCCCGATCTTCGCGGCTGCGGCATCGAACCAGCCGCGGCGGACGCTGCGGTTCCGCAAGATCTGTCCCTTGGGGGAGCGGAAAATGTGAGCCTGATCGTTGAGGTCTACACACAGGGGCTCCAAGAGGTCCATGACGTGGCGAGGAACCCTGATTGTTCGCGGATTCCCGTTCTTCGGTGGCGACTCGACAAGCGTTCCGTTCACCTCGGTGAAGGAGCGCTCGATGTGAAGATCCCGGGTGCGAGTGTCGAGATCGTGGCGCTGGAGACCGGCGAGTTCACCGAAGCGGATGCCCGTGATGGCGAGGGTGCGAATAACGGCAGTAGCCTGGGGCCACGTTGATCCGCCGAGCTCGGCGGCTGCCTCCTCCAGTGCCTGCACCTGGTCCCATTGCAGGTAGCGACGACGCTTGGGGACTTCGCGCCGTCCGACGCGGATGTCGGCAATGGGGGAGCGGGCAATCCAGCGGTCTTGCACCGCAAGTTGCAACGGACCGGAGAGTACGGACAGTGCCTTCTTGCGGGTTGCCTGTGCGCCGGGGAGCTCGTCGATCCACCGCTGCACTTCTGCTCGAGTCACCTTGCTGAGGCGGACTTCGGACCATCGGGGCGCGACATGGTTCTTCCAGACTGACGCGTTGCGTTCTCGCGTAGAGGCTGCCCACTCAGGGTGCGCCAAGACCCAGCTGGCATAGGCGTCGCCGACGGTGGCCTTCTCGCGTTGAGTCAGTGTCAGCGTGCCTGACTCGAGGCGAGTGCGGATCTCGGTCGCATGGGCTTCGGCGTCGCGCTTCAACGAGAATTGTCTCGAGCGCTGGCGACCTGCATCATCTCGCCACCGGACCTGCCACGTCCGCTGATCAGCACGCTTAGACACCGACACCATGAGCACAGTCTGACAGGCGCCTCACGTACTCCGCTTGAGCTTCAGCAGCGCGGTTTTCAAGACCGCCGCTTCGATGCAGCCAGGGCTCACATGCCGCGCCGATCCGCGGTTACATCTACTCGAAACCGGCTCGATGAGCACCTGGCGGGGTCACCTTTGGCACACAAATGGCACACGTGCGGCCCCATCCGGCGTCCGTCTCCTGGGCTCCCTGAAAGGGCGCAGACTGCTCATCATGTCTCGCCAGAAGAGCATCGGCGCAGGAAGTCGACGGCCCGGGCCACACGCGCGCATGACGCGATTCACGTGTTGGGTGCCGTCAGACCCGCGCGTCGCAGCGCTCCTTCCGAGCGCCTGCGCCGCGTCAAGACTCGAGCAGGTCGCGCCTCAGCCGTCAGAAACGCTATGCCCACTGCGTCGGGTTGTCGGGATCACTCGGGTCGATCGACGGCTCTTCGCGATCCTCGGTCGACCACGCCCGATCAAGCTCGGTGCGCCACCCATCCATTTCTGCGGGGTGTGAGCGAGGGGGAGCGTCGAGACCGAACTCGTCGACATTGAAGGGTACTCGTCTCGGCTGCCCCGTCATGCCCTTGCTCTCGCTCTGGGCGATGCGTTCGTCCTCTATACGCATGGCCTCTAGGGCGCCTAGCACGAGGACGTCAGCGGGCGTGTCCGGGGCGTCGTGGGTCTCCGCGCGCACGATCAGCCACCTGGCTACCGCGCGCGCCGCCCGGTCCAACGCGTTCTCGTAGCCAACGAGCGCCCGGGCCCGGTTAGCCGCTGCTCGTAGGGTGGGCACGTCGACATCCACGAGGGCATCCAACGTCACGCCCAGCGCCTTGGCGAGAAGCCTGCCCTGATCCAGGCTCGGAGACATCTCACCTCGCTCTAGGCGGGAGATCCCTGATTGATCGACGAAGATCTTCGAGCCGAGAAATTGGCCCGACCATCCATGCGCCTCGCGCATAAAGCGCACCGCTTCCCCGAAATCTTGCGGGTCAACCTCCGACACCGTGGGTCTCATGAGCATCGAATCTAGCGCAAGAAACGGCAGAAGACGCATAGAAACAGCGTCGCCTCCATGCGCACCCACCCTCACGCTGGAGACATCAAGAAACCGTCTCGACCGACGAGAGGAAGAACTCATGGACCGTAACGACTTGATGCCCCTGCCCGAGGTGGCCGCCTATCTCGGTATGCGACCGGGGGCGATCTACTCCGCCCGCAGCCGCGGTCAGTTCCCGCCCGCAGCGCGTCTTGGGGGCAGGTTGGTATGGCGACGCAGTGACATCCAGCACTACCTCGAAGAGCTCGTCGCTGCCGATGAGAGGGACATGGCAGAGCACCGCTGGCGGCAGATGACCGTTAAGCGTCGCGAGCAGCCGCCAGCGTCGGCGCCCACGTCCCGCGAGGGTGGACGGGGTGCCAGCCATGTCTGAGGTGCGCGACACGGCCGTTGTCCCCCGGATCCTGGTGGCCAGGTTCGACAGTCCGCGACGAAGCATCTGGACGCGACTGGCCAAGCACACGTCTCCTACCGCCATCATGCAGCCGCCTGGGGCGGGGGCTGTCTTTGCCGTTTGGGACTCGGTCCATCCGCGCCTCGCTGACGAGGTCGTTGCGCTGGTGGCACCCCAGCCGGTCTGCTTCCTGACCCGTTTGGGGCCGGTGGGAGAGGTCGATCCCATGGTCCAGGCGTTCATCGGCGTTCTCGCGGAATATCAGGCCCTGGAGGCAGGAGAGGGCTGGGGATAACCACACCCGCAGCCAGCACCCGAGGTCCGGCCAGAACGCCTCCCGCCCTGCCCGGACTTACACCCCCACAACGAACAAGGACCGGGGTAGCCGCCCCGGTCCCTGAATGGCGAAGCGCCGCGGCTTGGAGAGCCGCTTCTCATGAATGAATCTAGCGTAAACCCTTTCACCGCGTGGGCGCAGCTGCCCCACACGGCAGTGCCCGACACCGCCTTTGCACGCTGGCCTAAGCCTGTTCGCGACAAGCTGATCGCCAGCGCCGTCAGCGAGTCCGTCGCGCAGGCATCTCAGTGGTGGGCCTTCGACGACGAACCCGAGATGCAGGAGCACTTCAACCTGTCCGGGCTCCAGTACGCAGGCGTCGGCCACCTGCCTGTGCACGCCTTCCCGGTCTTGTTTATGACCGCCCGCGGGTTTGCCCGCGTAGGGGCTGACGCGCCTCTGACGCTCGGGCGCGCGGTCGGGGGCCAGGTGCGTACCGCGGTCAAGATTAAGAAGGACTCCAACGACGGGGAGTCAAAGCCCGCACAGTATTTCACGCTTACTGGCCCGGGGTTGGACCAGCCGAACGCACCGTACGTCGGACCACTCGCGGGGAGGGCCGTTGCTGACGCGACGCAGCCGCTGGTCATCACCGAAGGGCCCCTGAAGGGCGGCTCGCTCGAGACGCAGGGCATCCCGGCCATCGCTTTGAACGGGGTGTACAACGTCAGCTGCCGAGTGACCGACGGTCTGGTCGTGGATCCCGACACCGAGGAGTTGAGGCCCCGCCGTGACGACGACCCCGAAGCACGCGTCTTCCACCCCAGTCTCGAGGCGTTTACGTGGAAGGGACGAGACGTCGTCATCGCTTTCGACGGCGACGTGATGATCAAGCCTCAGGTGAAGGAGGCGTGCCGACGTTTGGCGGGCCTGCTGGAAGGCCGCGAGGCCCGCGTGTGGTTCGCGCACCTGCCGACCACGCTGCCTGGGAGTGACAACAAGTGCGGAATCGACGATTTCCTCGCCGAGCTCGGCCCCAAGGAATTCGTAGACACGATCCGCGACTACGCCCCGGGCGAGCCCACCTTGCTGAGGCAGGCCCTCATGCAGGGCCACGATGCCGACGCGGACTGGGCGGAGGCGTGGGTCGCAAACCGGGCCGCGCGCTACGCGCGCTGGGTGGCCGACATGAAGACCTGGATGGTGTGGCGTGCCCCTATCTGGGAACCGTGCGGCGTGCCACTGTCTCATCTGTCCTCATGGCTGCTCGATGAGGCCCGGCGTATCGAACCCGAAGTCGGTGTCCTGAACGAGGAGATCGAGCCCCTGGAGGAGCAGATCGCGGCCCTCAAGGAAGAACAGAGCGCCTATGACAAGGACGACGACGAATGGAAGGAGCTGGCGGCGGAGGTCGGGAAGCTCACTCACGAGATCAACGGGAAGTCCGCCCGGAGGGATGCCGTCAAGCGTATCGAAAAGACGATTCGAGACGCTCGCTCTCGGCGCCGCATGGAAGCGATCGCGGCCGTCGCGGCCGATCTGTCGAGCCCCATGCGGATCATGACTGCCGACCTCGACCCCAATCCGCACGCCATCCCGATGAGCAATGGCATGCTGCGCCTGGACGATCTCGACGAGTCCGGAGCGCCGCGGCTCGTGCCGCACGCGCCCGAGATGCTGTCTACGATCAAGCCGGGTTGCGAATGGCGAGGGCTGGAGGCGACGAGCCCCTTGCTGGATGCGCTCCTCGAGGCCCTCCCTGACTTCGAGACGCGCACCTTCCTGCAGTGGATCGTCGGAGCTGATCTGCTGGGTACGAGCACGTCGTACCGCTGGCTGGTGCAGCTCGTCGGACCGGAAAGCAACGGCAAGACACTGCTCATGGATGCTATTCATGGGGCGTTCGGGGACAGTGTGCGGCTGCTCACCGATGAGGTACTCGGTGGTACGGAGCCTGGTGCGCCCTCCCCTGGGCAGATGAAACTGCGCGGTTGCCGCCTGGGCTACCTGGAGGAGGTACCCGGGGACATCATCCGAGCTCATCAGCTCAAGCGACTGGTAGGCACCCCGACGCTCAGCGCTCGCGAGCTCCACAAGGGGCTCGTGACGTGGAGGGCTACTCACTCCCTCATGCTCATCACCAACGACGTCGTCCAGATCGCCGGAGGAGACGCGGCGGCGTACGGACGGGTGCAGCTGCTGAAGTTCCCGTTCACGTTCACCGATGATCCCACTCTGCTCGAGATGGGCGAGCAGTCCGGATACCGGCCCCGCAATCCGGCTTTGGCTGCGGCCGTGAAGTCGCGAGAGCCTGACCTGATGGCAGCCGTCGCAGCATGGGCCGTCCGAGGATCACTCGACTATCTGGCTGCACAGGAAGACCCCGAACGGCGACAGCTGGGCCGCGGCCTGGGCATGCCGCTTCCCCGCGAGGTGGAACGTGAGACCAGCCGCTGGCGCGGTGACGTCGACGCGGCCGCGAGCCTGGCCGAGTACCTCGAGGTCACCGGTGATCCCACCCATTTCCTGCCCAACGACGACCTCAAGATCCTGTGGACCTTCACCAGTGACCAGACTGGCCGCAGCGCTCCGAGCGCACGCACGGTCAACGACCGAGTCTCCAAGGCCGAGCCCCTCAGGTCCGCCCTTGCCAGGGGTGACGTCACCCGGCCGAACTCTCCCCGCAAGGTGGGCGGGCGCTCCGTGCGCGGATGGGCCGGGGTGCGGCTGACCGCAGCAGGGCACGCAGTCGTGGCTCAGGAACCGGTAACGCTCATCGCCTGGTGAACACCTCAGGTGGGGCGAGATCGCGACGATCTCGCCCCACCTGCGGCTACGAAGAGGCACGTGCGGTTACAGGCTCGGGCGCCTTTGTAACCGCGCGGGTCCGCTGAAATTCCAGTGGTTCCTGCCCCTTCTTCTACAGAACTACAGGATTCTCCAAGAGTCTCGACCTGAGGGATGCTCCCCTCACACCTCGCTATCGGCAGGCCTAGGCGCTCGTTGCCCCTGTGGGCGCTACGGAGATGACACGTAGATGCGTAGTTCTGTGTCACGCCCCATCGGCGCGGGCCTGGTGGTGACCATCAGTCGGAAAGAGCTCGGCCAGCTCAACCCCGAGACCGCAGGAGAGCTTCATCATCGTGTCGAGCGAGGGTGCCACCTCACCGCGCTCGACGCGGCCCACCATCGAAAGGTGAAGATCCACCGCATGTGCGAGAGCCTCTTGCGACATCCCGCGCCCGGTCCTCACGCGTCGCACTGACTCCCCGAAGCGACGTCGCCCTTCGCGAAGATCCGCAGCGCTCGGCGCCCCAGGTGCGACGGGGGATCCAGGTTCGGGAGATGGCACCTCACGACCGTGCTGGAGGCGAGCGCCACGATCTAGCGCATATATGCGCTATCGTCGGGGAACTTGCCTGACTCTCGCCGGGGTGCGTGAGCGGGCCGACTGTGGGAGGTCTCACCATGCCCAGAAGTTCACTGATGGTCACGTTTGCGGGTGCAGCCTGTTTCGCCCTGTCAGCTTGCGGCGGGGGCAGCGGAAGTGCACACGATTCCAGCACCGCCACCGCGCCGTCGAGCAGCTCAGGTAACACGGGTTCCGCTCATAGCAACTCCTCGCCCAGCAGCAACGGACAGGCTTCAGCACTAGCCTCGGCTACGGCCGATGCCTCCCTGCCTAAAAATGCGGGCAAGGCCGTGTGGGTGATCCATGACGGCGGCTCATACTTGATGTCGACCGACGCCACAGTGGTGACGCAGGCGTCCTCTGACGCCGAGCGTCCTGTAGTGCGGGGCTACCACACCCAAGACGGCAGCGCGGCGTGGACCCTCGACACGAAGACTCCCCCGGGCGTGCAACTCAACGGGCCTGATTCTTCGTTGAGCGGGCCGTCCGTGACTGCCGCAGGCCAAGGCTTCGTCGTCACATGGCGCGGGACTCCTCAGAACTCGGGGAAACCATCTCTCATCTCGGCAGCGTTTTCCGCAGAAACCGGCAAGCAGGTGGGCAAGACGCTCGTGAATGAGCTGGGGCAGACGCCCCGCGCCACTACCGAACCCGCCCCGCCATTCGCGGCCAACGTGTTCTCGATCGGCAGCGCGGGGGACTTTACCTCCGTATCAGGCAAGCCTCAGTGGCTTTTCGGGGACGGCTCGACCGGAACGGTTGTTCATCAAGTCAAGGGGGTCGACGTGAATTTCACGGGCGATCAACCCTTGGTGCCGACGTCACCGCGAGGCGGTTTCGCCGCGTGGCCGCCGGACACCACGCACACGCGCACCTGGACTTATCAGGCGTACGAGGGCGAGTCCCTCACCGGGTCACCCACGACCTGCGCGCACACGCCGGACCTGACGAGTACGAAGGCGGTTGGCTCGCCCAACGGGCGGTTCATCGGTTGGGGCGCGGCGGTCATCGATGTGAAGACGCAGCACGTGCGTTGTCTTGATCAGCTGCAGGATCGCCCCGTGACCATCAATCAGGTCGGGGACGACGGCGCTACCTCTGGCAGCACTTTGGAAGGGCAGTTCTCCGCCCCTGCCGGTTCGACATCTCCGACACCACTGGATCGCCGCGCACCGCTGCCTCTCGCGACGCTCAGCAACGGCATCACCATCGCGACAGGCAACGACGCGATCGTCGGCCTCAAGAAGTAATCGCTTGGACGCATCTGGAGGAAACATGGAGACAACGCGCAGGGCACTTGCACTCATTGGAGTGCTCACACTTCCGACGATCGCCGCATGCGGTAGCTCCGACAGCGGTGGTGGGGGCGCGTCTGACGTGTCTTGGAAAGAAGTCGTCGCTAAGAAAGTCGACGCTACGGCGGCGTGCCAGGACCTCTTCGGAGCGCACAACTCTGATGGCGCCAAGAAGATCGGCACCTCGGCCCTCGCCAGCGCGCCGTCTGACCTCAAGATCACCGGCGAGGTCGACGGCGACAGCGGCGGCAAGAGCGGCGACTCGACGCTCGATCTGCAGTGCAATCTCGGTGGTGTGGCGACCCGCTTCTACCCGAGCGGTCAGTCCGACATGGCAACCGACACCTCCGTCACGGCCGACGCCAATGGCTTTTCTGCCGAGTCACACGCGGGGGCCAAGGGCCCAGGCATGCAAAGCGTTCTGGCAGATGCCGTGAAGCATCTGAAACCGTGAGAATCCACGTCGCCTGCCCCTCCGAGAGTCACCTTTTCTTTTGACTCTCGGAGGGGCAGGCGACGTGGATTTCTGGTCGTATCGCGCCGCGCAGACCGAAGACGGTGCTTGTCGAAAGCACTGGCCGCGGGCTAGTCGGTTCAGTCCCACTCGGGTTCGACGACGCGGTCTGAGAGGGCGGTCAGTACGCGCGGTGCGCGATAGCCGTGGTGCTCGCACAGCACGGTCGCGCGGTGGGTAGCGAGGCCGATGGCTTCCGCAGGATTGCGCCCGGTGGTCACGAGCGCACGGCATGTCAGCCATCGACAGACGGTCCAGAGGGCTGTGGCGATGCCGCCGTGTTCCTCGCCGCCGTGGAAAACCGCGGTCGTGCTCAGCACGCGGTGGAGGGGCTTCAAGCCGCGAGAGTGCAAAGCAGCGCCAATCATCATCGGCTCGTAATACGCGCCGTCGAGGGGCCACCATGCGCATGCAACGACGGGACTCGAGAGCGACGGATCGCGCATATCGATGTCTGAGAAATCGTCCACGCCGGTGCCAAACTCATGGACCACGGCTTCGATGTGCGGGCGGCTGCCGGGGTGCCACCAGGCACCGTCGACAGGTGAGGCGCGCAGCGCGCGTCGATCCACTGGCCTCGCTGCTTTTCCTGAGACAAGCTCCCCGAGGAGCACCGCGCTGACGTCCATGCGCCACGGGTCGTCGGCGCGCAGACATCTCCCAAGCTCGGCCAGCAGACACGTCACGAGCAGCGGCATTTCGCGCGTGTGGTCAAGGGCGCGGGCGAGATCACGCGATGTCGCAGCACGGAAGCTCCGTGCTGCGACCGGGTCGGTGTGCGCCATCGCCCACGCCCGTAGAATCTGATCAAGGGGCGGATCGGTCCGTGTCATGGCGTCCAAGTGCGACGCAGTTTGCGACGCGATCGCCGATCGTCCTGAGAGACTGTGACGCATGAGTGTGACGGTGCATGAGGTCCTCGACGATATGCGGGCGAAAGCGACGTCGGAGCGGGACAAGGGTTCGCGGTTCGAGCAGCTCATGGCCGCGTACCTGCAGACCGATCCGTTGTTCGCCGATCAGTTCTCCGACGTGTGGTTGTGGCAGGACTGGCCAGGACGTGAGGGCAAGACGGACACGGGCATCGATCTCGTCGCTGTCGACCGCGTGACGGGTGAGAACGTCGCGATCCAGTGCAAGTTCTACGCTGAGAACCACACGGTGTCGAAAGGCGACATCGACTCGTTCTTGTCTGCGTCGGGCACCTCGAAGTTCGGGCAACGCGTCATCGTCGACACGGGTGCTCCATGGGGCAAGAACGCCGAGGACACGATCCGTGACCAGACGGTGAAGGTGCGCCGCATCAGCCTCGCCGACCTGCAGAACTCGAACGTCGACTGGAGCAAGTTCACCTGGTCCGCGCCCGATTCGCTACCGACGGTCGGGAAGAAGACCCCGCGCCCGCATCAGCGCACCGCGATCGACAAGGTCCTCGACGGTCTGAAAACGCACGATCGCGGCAAACTCATCATGGCGTGCGGCACGGGCAAGACGTTCACGTCGCTGCGCCTCGCGGAGGAGCAGGTCGGTGCGGGCGGCAGTGTGTTGTTCCTCGTGCCGTCCATCTCGCTGTTGAGCCAGACGGTGCGCGAGTGGTCAGCGAATAAGTTGATCCCCCAGGACGCAATCGCGATCTGCTCGGACCCGAAGTCGACGAGCCGCTCCAACGCCGTCGAGGACATTTCCGCCGTCGATGTCGCCCTGCCCGCGTCGACGAACAACGCGGTCGTGCAGGAACGCTGGGCGAAAGCAGCCGAACGTCCTGAGTCGATGACGGTGATCCTCTCGACGTACCAGTCCATCGACGTCGTCGCGGGTGCGCAGGCCCAGGGCGGGTTCGGTCCGTTCGACCTCATCATCTGCGACGAAGCCCACCGCACCACGGGCGTGAGTGTCGCGGGACAGAATGAGTCGGCGTTCGTACGCGTGCACAACAACGACGTCATCCAGGGCACCAAGCGGCTCTACATGACGGCGACGCCGCGGATCTTCGGTGAGGACTCGAAGAAGAAGGCCTTCGACGGTGCCGCGGAACTGGCGTCGATGGACGACGAGTCGAAGTTCGGGCCTGAGTTGCACCGACTCGGGTTCGGCGAAGCCGTCGAGAAGAACCTGCTGACGGATTACCGCGTGCTCATCCTCGCCGTCGATGAGGAGTACGTGACGAGAAACTTCCAGACCGAGCTCGCCCAGGATGGGGAGATTCAGCTCGGGGACGCCGCGCGGATGGTCGGGTGCTGGCAGGGCCTGGCCAAGCACTTCGACACGGTCGAGGGCGAAAGCCTCGCCCCGATGAAGCGCGCGGTCGCATTCGCGAAGGACATCAAGACCTCCAAAGCCATCGCGCAGGCCTTCCCCGACGTCGTCAACAAACACGTCGCCGCCGTCGATCTCCCCGACGACGCGGCTGAGGAGCAGTCCACCGATCTGAAGATCGAGATCCAGCACGTGGATGGCTCGTTCAACGCCCTCGCGCGCAACGAGCGTCTCGACTGGCTCAAGGCCGAGCCTGCCGACAACACATGCCGCATCCTGACCAACGCCCGCTGCCTGAGCGAGGGCGTCGACGTGCCGAACCTCGACGCGGTGCTGTTCCTCACGCCCCGCTCGTCCGAGGCCGACGTCGTGCAGTCGGTGGGCCGTGTGATGCGCAAGGCGCCTGGCAAGGAGTACGGGTACATCATCCTGCCCGTCGCCGTTCCCGCGGGCACGCCGCCTGAGCAGGCGCTGAACGACAACAAGAAGTACGCGACGGTCTGGCAGGTGCTGCGCGCACTGCGCGCCCACGACGATCGGTTCACCTCGACGGTCAACCAGATCGAACTGAACAAGAAGAAGCCGACGAAGAAGATCGGCATCGCGGGCATCGACGCCGACGGCAACGTGCACACACCCGATGAGGAAACCACCCAAGGTGAGCTCGACCTCATCTGGGGTGAGTGGTCGGACGCGATCTACGCGAAGATCGTGCAGAAGGTCGGCGAGCGACGCTACTGGGAGTCCTGGGCGGCCGACGTCGCGAAGATCGCCGAACAGCACATTGCCCGCATCAACGGCATCCTCACAGGCCCCGACAATGCGGTGACGGCCGAGTTCGAGCGGTTCCTCGACGGGTTGCGCGGCAACCTCAACGAAGGCATCAGCCGTGATGATGCGGTCGAGATGCTCGCCCAGCACCTCATCACCCGCCCCGTGTTCGAGGCGCTCTTCGGTGGCTACGACTTCGCGAAACACAATCCCGTCGCCCAGGCGATGGAGAGGATGCTCGCCTTGTTCGACGAGCACTCGCTCGACACGGAGAACTCCAGTCTCGAGGGGTTCTATGCGTCCGTTCGTTCACGCGTCGAGGGCATCGATAACGCCGAGGGGCGCCAGCGCATCATCGTCGAGCTGTACGACAAGTTCTTCGCCACCGCGTTCAAGCGCACCGTCGACAAGCTCGGCATCGTCTACACCCCCGTTGAGATCGTCGACTTCATCCTGCGCTCGGCCGACGCCGTGCTGCGCGAACACTTCGGGCAGACGCTCTCGGACGAGGGTGTGCACATCCTCGACGGGTTCGTCGGCACGGGCACGTTCATCGTGCGCCTGCTGCAGCTGGGCCTCATCGAACCGCATGACCTGGCGCGCAAATACGCGCACGAGTTGCACGCCAACGAGATCCTGTTGCTGGCGTACTACATCGCGGCGGTCAACATTGAGACGACGTATCAGGACTTGCGCGGGTCGCTGGAGCAACCGACGGACTACGAGCCGTTCGAAGGTCTGATCCTCACCGACACGTTCCAGTCATGGGAGAACGACGACCGCCTCGACACCGAGGTGTTCGTGCAGAACAATGAGCGCCTCGCGAAGCTCAAGAAGCTTGACATCCAGGTGATCGTTGGTAACCCGCCGTACTCGGTGGGCCAGGACTCGGCGAACGACAACAACGCGAACGAGAAGTATCCCGACCTCGATGCTGCGATTCGACGAACCTATGCAGAGAATTCCTCCGCCACACTCCTAAGAAACCTATACGACTCGTACGTGCGCGCAATTAAGTGGGCGTCGCTGCAGATCAAGGACCGCGGTGTCATCGCGTACGTAACGAACGGCGGCTGGCTAGAGTCCAACGCCTTTGACGGAATGCGCAAGAGCCTGACTGAAGAGTTTAGCGACATCTACGTCTATAACTTGCGCGGCAACCAGCGCACCGCGGGTGAGCAGTCGCGCAAGGAGGGGGGGAAGGTTTTCGACGCTGGCTCCCGCGCAACGGTGGCGATCACGGTTCTCGTCAAGGACCCCGCAAAGTCGGGCCCTGCGACGATCCACTACACCGACATCGGGGACTACCTCACCCGCGAACAGAAGCTTGCCAAGGTCGCCGAGGCGGCCGACGTCAAGGGACTCGAACCCCTGGCCATCACCCCAAATGAGCATGGCGACTGGCTCAACCAGCGACAGGGTGCATTCGCCGATTTCCTACCTCTGTCGAGCACAGACAGCTCCATCTTCACAACCAGCGGACCTGGCATCCTCACAAATCGTGACGCGTGGGTCTCAAATTTCTCACAGAACGCATTGCGTCGTTCAGTGGGTCTCCTATCTGACAACTTCAACAGAGCCTTGCAATCGGGTCTGGGACCCAATGAGATCACGGACACGACACAAATTTCTTGGACGCGCAGTCTGCGCAAACGATTCGCCGCGGGCAAACTCTTGGAGAGGGGTGGCGAGATTCGCACTACTGCTTACCGCCCTTTCATGAAACAACGCCTTTATTTCACTGCGGATCTAATCGAGGTTCCCTCTCGTATGGCATCTCGGGCGCCTACCGGCATGGCACAACAGTTCCTCTCCCTCAACGGCCCCGCCTCAAATGACCCTTTCGGCGCGCTCATCGTGAGCTCCGTCCCCAATCTGCACCTTATGAACACAGGGCACTATGTAGAACGGTATCGCTATGTGAAGGTTGAGACAGATCTCAGCATGCTCTCATTTGAAGGCTCAGATGCAGGCGTGGTTATCGATGACCGTCGACGCATCGATAACATCACCGACGAAGCCCTGATGACCTTCCAGGCGGCGTACGGAACCCCGATCACGAAGGACGACATCTTCTTCTACGTCTACGGGCTGCTGCACTCGCCCGACTACCGCGAGACCTACGCGGCGGACCTGAAGAAGATGCTGCCTCGTATCCCGCTCGTCGAAGACGCGCAGCCGTTCATCGACGCAGGACGCAGGCTCTCGGAGTTGCACCTCGGTTACGAGACCGTCGAACCGTACCCGCTCGAGGGGCTGGACGCGCAGCCTGCCGACGGTCAGGATCCGTACGCGTTCTACGCGGTGGGCGACAAGAAGATGCGCTTCGGTAAGCCGTCGCCCGAGCAGAAGGCCGCGGGTGAGCGTCACGACCGCACGACGATCCACTACAACTCGCGTATCACCCTCGCGGGCATCCCGCAGGAGGCGTACCGCTACATGCTGGGGTCGCGGTCGGCGATCGAGTGGATCATCGACCGTTACTACATCAAGACGGACAAGGCCTCGGGCATCGTCAACGACCCGAACGACTGGTCGAAGGAGGTCGGCGACCCGCGCTATATCATCGACCTGCTCGCCCGCATCGTCACCGTCAGCCTGGAGACGATGAGGATCGTCGACGCCCTCCCACCCCTGGCGATCCGGGAGGTGCAGTGAGATGGCGCTGTTCCGTATCGAGCAGGAGGGCCAGGGCTTGGTGCCGTTCGCGCAGTACGCGGCGGGCGACGGGTTGTATGAGCGCGAGGTTGAAGACCTGTTGTGGGACAACCTCGAGGAGATGCTCGGGCGGACGCTGTTTCGCGTGGCGCGTCAAGCGCACCTTCCGCACGGGGGTATCCCCGACATCCTCGCTCTCGACGAGACGGGTCGGATCGTCGTCATCGAGGTCAAGCGTGACGTCGATCGGCAGCTGTTGTCCCAGTCGCTGGAGTATGCGGGGTGGGCGCGTGAGAGCAACCTGCAGGAGGTTGCGACGCTGTACACGAACGGTGCTCAGCAGTTCTGGGCGGACTGGCAGGAGTTCACCGGCACCGAACAGCCCGTGCCGATCTCACCTAATCCCCATATCGTCCTGGCGGCGGCGTCCTTCCACCGCCGCACCGAGGCCGCGATCGCGTTCTTGCGCGGCGCGGGGGTGCCCTTGGTCGTGTTGAGCGTCGGTATGTATCAGGACGCTGACGGGCAGAAGTTCCTCGACGTCGATCGTCGCGGGGAGCTTGGCCCACCCATCGCTACATCGGTCGGGAACACCGAGACCGGAAACGACGGTGGCTCAGCAAAGCGTTCCTTCCCTGCGACGCTTGCTGATCTGCTCAACGCCGGGTTGCTGCATGAGGGTGAAATACTTGCCTGGCACCGACCACAGAGCGAGCAGACGTTCACCACGACGGTCGAACGAGATGGGCGCCTCCGCTTGCCGGATGGGCGGCACGCGTCGTCGTTGTCGGCCGCGGCCACGATGAGTGTCGGGCACGGCAGTTACCCCGGATGGGAGTGCTGGCGCACCCAAGACGGCGAGCTGCTGTACACGCTGAGAGACCAGTTCCTATCGCCCGTCGTCGATCCAGGTGCGACCCTCGACGAGTAGCTGCTTCGGGGCGTATCCCGCGGCACCGCGGCCTTCCAGCCCCGAGCTTGTCGCGCTCCCCTACCGGGCGGTGGCCCGGCTGACCGTGCGGGCGGAGACGCCGAATGCGGCCGCGCACTCCTCGAGAGACGCTCCATCGTCTCGCATGGCACGCACCGCTCGTACCTGCGCTTGCGTCAACGCTCGCGGGCGTCCCCCAACTCGTCCGCGCCGCCGCGCGGCGGCGAGCCCGTCGCGCGTGCGCTCCGATAGATGGTCGCGTTCAAGCTGTGCCACGGCCAGCAGGACGGTCAGCACCAGCCTTCCACTCGGCGTGGACGTGTCGAGGCCAAGTTGCAGGACGCGAAGACCCACTCCGCGCTGCTCGAGGTCATCCACGAGTTCGAGGACGCCACGAACGTCGCGGCCGAGCCGATCGAGGCTCACGATCGTGAGGACATCACCCGTACGCATCCACGCGAGAGCGGCTTGCAGCTCGGGGCGGTCCATCCGCACACCAGTGACCCCATGATCGATGAAGATGCGCTGGCACCCTGCGTCGCGGAGAGCATCGATCTGGCGATCGACGAGCTGCTCAGCGGTGGACACCCGTGAGTACCCGACAAAAACGGGGGTTCCGGCACTGTCAGTTTTGCGGGGGTTTCCGTCCATCTCAGCGCCGCCGGAACTCGCAGTCATCGCGCTGTGGGGTTCTGTCGCGCCAGAATCGATCGATTCTGACGTGACGTCGAACGTTGCCCTTCAGTCGATTACGACACCTTTCATCTGTTTTCCAAAACTTATTTTCTGGAACGTTTCATCGGGCCAGTGGATGCCGCTGGGGCTCGCGGTCGTTGAGAGGGGCAGGCGAATCCCCACGGGTCGGACCCCTGCGAGATCTTCGGGGGATGGGCTATCCAAGAGCCCACGCCAGGTGTCATGGACAAGTGCGGCGGAGTGCGCGTCGAGGCGGTAGTGGGCTGTCTTGATCATGGACCTCAACACAAGAGCCAAGAGCCACGCTTCGCTGACGATGACCAGCGGGTCGATGTGAAGGATTGTCCGGTCAAGTCCAGGGGGCGGTTCGCCCTTGGTCGCGCGCCTGCGATGTAGAAAGTCGATCGTAACTTTGTCGAAAATCTTCGCAGTGGTCGGGCCGTTGAGCACCTTGGCGGAGATCCGCCCCTGATCATCTGGCTTGGCGATCGTGAGGCTCGCAAGGAGGTGATCGTCTACGCGTGCGGCGACACCATGCTTGATCTTGTTAGCGGCACCACCCAGGTTAGCTCCCTGCTTCAGGGTGACGGTGATCGATCGATTGATCCAGCTACATGTCCGATCGATAGCGCGGAGATGGTCTTGCGTAAGGCTTGATCCATCGGGAAGGGGCAGCAAGATTCCGGCGAGAATCGCATGGCCGTGGGGCGAGTTCAACTGGCTGGTGACAGCCTTGATGACTTCAATAATGCTATTGGGAGATTCTGAGATCTCCACGCGAATACTGCGCGGACCATCGACTGTGTCCCGCGCAGCAAGTCGACCGTAAATGTGTCGTAGGAGCGCTTCGCCGACCTGGTGCCTAAGGAGGAAAGCATCCATGGCGAGGTGGGCACCATTTCCCCTGGTCGGGCCTGCGGGCGTTGCGGTGCGAGCGGCGGTCGGCCCGATCATGTGCTCTATTGCAGCGAGTCTGGACCGCGGGCCCGAGGGGCGTTGAACCAGTGCCTGCGACAGCCCCTCCAGCCTGTAAAAGAAATACTCGCTGGGGTCGGCTTCTACGTACTCTCGATCGATGTCGAGACACATGGCGCTATCGAGCTCGGGTGAAGCGGGTGGTTCGAACACAGATCTGCACTTTCAACTACTAGAGGCCCTTGATTCCGCGTTGGACGCGGCTCAGATAGATAAGCTCCGGACGGCGATCTTTCTCTCGATAGGACAACGCCTCCTGGACTAATGCATCAGCGGTAGACACGCTGGCTCCGGCGGCAAGGCTGAGAAGGCTGTCCAGTCCCGTGATCGAGGAGATCCCCATGGTCAGAACGCCCCCGGTGGCGATGCGGTTCAACCCTTCTCTCAACAACCGGCGGCCCGTAGCGCGTCCGACGGTCTTGGCTGCGGCACCGCGCCCCATGCCTTCAATGGCGGGAGCGACAACGTCGCGCCAGTACTCAGCGATGTCGCTGTTGAGGGGCTCATCGAAGGCTTGGGAGGAAAGCTCGTTGCTGATCCCGCGTACTGCTGCACGGTAGGCACGCCGCTCGCTGGTGAGGTCGTCGCGAAGTCTCAGCACGTCCGCCATGGCGGCGTTGGGGAACGTTGGGAGATGGCTAACCAGTCCTGACCCCACTGCGGCGCGCTTCGATCGGTCCTGGGTTGAGGCCCAGAGGGCTTGGGATTGAGCGTGGCGATCCGCCACTCGTCTGGCGCGGTCATCGAATAGGAGGGTGGAGCCAGGGTCGGACAGGCAAGCAGCGACCTGGTCTGCGAACCAGGCTTTGTGTTCGCGAGGCTGATGTTCAAGGTTGAATCCGGAGTTGGCAAAGGTCAGAATGCCGCGCTCACGTGCGAGGTCTAGTTCCGGCGTGAGTGCTGAGTCATACAGGGCGTCGGCTTCGAGAAGGGCTTCACGGATAGCGGGTAGATGCTCTGCCTCAAGCTTTGTGCGCCTCGGATCATGCGCTGGAAGCTGGGTGAGACTGGCCAGGCGCTTCCTGACAGACTTGACAGACTTCGTTTCGAAGATACGCATGAGCGTTAGGTCAGGCAGGCGGCGGACATCGTCCCAGGGGGAGATCTTGTTAATTCCCCTCAGCGGCTCGAAAGTGTCCAGCATCGCCGACGTCGCTGATATGAGTTCAACGCGATCGGCATACAAGAGAGCGCTACGGACCAGCTGCAGCTCCCGGCGAAGAGTGTTGCGCTCCAGTCTGCGAAGTGGTGACACCAAGACGGTGACGGTCGTACCCGGCGCTGCCTCACTGTTTGCAGCCTTCACGGGTGAGCGCATCAGCTTCCTCCTTCACCTTCGTCCTAGTTATTCCTCGGTTGGTTCAAGGGAGCAGGGGCATAGACCCCACGACCACTGAGCGCATCGTAAAGAGTCCGACGGGAACAGCTTAGGTCGCGAGCCACTGCGGCCTTCGGGGCTCCTGCCTCGACACGGTCACGAGCATGCTTGACTTGCTCCTCCGTGAGGCGGCGAACACGGCCACGGTATGCCCCGCGAGCCTTGGCGAGTTCAATACCTTCACGCTGACGTTCACGGATGAGTGATCGTTCGAGCTCGGCGACGGCGCCGATGAGTTGGCGTTGGAAGGTTGCGAAGGGATCCGAGGCGTCGGCGGTGAACGTCATTCGCTCCTTGACGAACGTGACGGCAACGCCGCGTTGAACGAGCTCGTCCACGATGGACTCGAGGTCAACAAGGGAGCGAGCGAGACGGTCCATGCTGGCGACTCGAAGTTCGTCACCAGCGCGCACCCAGGACAGTGCCGCGCTCAGCCCGGGCCGATCTGAACGGGAACGACCAGACACCTCATCCGTGAAGAGGCGATCAACCTCGCCGATGGCGACGACCTGACGGTCAAGCCGCTGGCCGACCGAGGACACGCGGGCGTAACCCACCTTCTGCCCCGTGATGTGTGCATCCATCTCTAGACCTCCGCACAGTTGTGTGCATCAAGGGCAGAACCGACCTCAGATGCGCGCGACATCGGGTCGAGCGTGAATGGTCATCTGAGGTGTACCCCAGATACCCAGTGCGACGGTCGGGCCGCAGACAGCTGGCTTGAAAACGCGATTATGATGGTGGTCATGAGCCACAGTGCCTTCGACTACCTGATGCTCGCCCTATCAGCTGCGAGTGCGGGCGGCGTTTGCCTAGCGGGCGCACAGTTGGGGCTCGCTCGGCGTGATGCTGCTGAGCGCGCAGAACAGCGGGAGGAAGCGAGGCGCGAAGCTCTGATGGATCAGGCCTCTTGCGTCAGCGGCGAGGTTGTCGTTGATGACGATAACTCTGGCGGCGTGGTGATCCGCGCCAAGGTAACCAACGCTTCGCCTTACCCCATCCACGAGGCCTCCTTCTGCCTCTCAGATGAGCCCTTGCCAGTTCGCAGCGTCGGGTACGTCGCGGGCAACGATGTCCGGACATCAACGGCCGGGTTCCCCGGACCTAGTAGCCTTCGTACAGGTGACCCCTTACCGTCACTGGTATTCCGCGATCGGCGGAACCGTTGGTGGCGGCGCCGCGGATCCGGCGAGCTGGAGAGGCTGCAGGATCGGCCGTACCTCGACCCGACCGGTAGCGCTCAGCGGGCGACCAGTGCCCAGAAGTTCATGGGTGCTGACTCCAACTTCGACTTCTGAGTTCCCGCCATGCGCTTCAAGGCTGCCTCGTGGGCATCGGTGCTTACCGAGCTATTGAGGCTGTAGCGAACCTGTCTGTTCCGAGATCAATTGGAGTGGAGACGCCCGAGTTCCCAGGGGCAGAGCGCGCAATGAGCACGGTGAAAGCCAATTAAGAGCACGTCGAGAAATGATGGAGATCCGTGGCGAAGTCGCCTGGTACCCGACGGTCACCGCTCAGGGTCCACATCAAGCGGGGCCAGGCATGCCCGTGGGCGAGCCCGCTGTAGGTGTTCCATAGCCATGCTGCTTCGTCTTTCAGGATCGCTACGTTCCCATCGGTGTGCTCATCCGGTGCGGCGATGATCAACGCTTCAGCGATAGCTGCGGTCATGTCGTCAACCGTCGTGCCATCCTTCGTCTCCATCTTCGAAGACCCCAGTGCCTGATGTTGTGCGCGGAAGCTATCCAGAAGTTCTTCAGGGGCCCGCACCCCGGCAAGGCCTTCGAACTGGACGTACCGTTTGAGTCCGCGGATCCCGCTGCCGAGATCTTGGGCGACAACTGCAGCGGCTCGCTCGCTTCGAAGTTCTGGGCCTGATGGCAGCAGGACGTAGACAACCCTCGCAGCTCGGACCAGAGCAGTACGCATGAGGGCCTGAAAGACGATCAGTGAGGTGGGCAGCTCATCAGTCACCAGTCTGGCGATCTGCTGCAGCGATCCGACTGATGCTTCGGCAGCGGAGAACAACACCTGATCGAGGCGAAGGGGCCCGTCCGCGAGCCCCTCTTGTAGTCGGTAGAGCTCGGTGGAGGCCGGGACTCGTTCAATCGCATTGAGACGCTCGGCCAGCTCCGTGATGGGATCCTGGATGACGAGGAGAGCGCGGTCGAAGTGGGCAGCTACGACGGGGTCGGCCAGGCCGAAGTCGATCATGTGTTCTCCTGAAACCGAGCCGTCGAGTATCTGCAGCCTAGTCAGCCTGGCGATTACGTGTAGGAGTGAGGACATCCGGATGGACGCGAACGAGACCGTTAGGCACCTGCGGTACTGGATGCAGGATCAACCGACTTCTGAGCGGCTAGCCGCTCAGATATTGGCTCACGCAGGGTACGAGGAGCTTGATCCCTCGCATCCGATGGGCGGTCCCGATGGCGGCTTCGACGCCGTGGGCAGCAAAGAGGGACAGCGCTGGGGGATGGCTGTCTACTTCCCCCGTGATACTCAATCCTTCAACGTCATCAAGGCGAAGTTCACGCACGACGCGTCGAAGATGGCGGAAGCTGACGCGCACGGGATTGCGTTCGTCACGAACCAGCCCATCAAGCTCAAGGAGCGAGACAAGCTCACGAAGATTGCCGACGACTTGAGCCTTGATGCCGAGATCTTCCACCTTGATCGAGTCGCGCACATCCTCGACACTCCGGTGATGCAGTCCGTTCGGCGCCGGTTCCTTCCCATTCAAGACGAGACGTGGCGCGATGACGCTCACCGTGCAGTACGTGATGAAGCCTTACGAGCGGGAGAGCAATGTGAGTTCGGTGCCCGTGTTCAGGCCTTCACGTGGCCCATCGCGGTTGGAGCGGACGACCCCGTCGGGGTGACGCTCCTTCGAGCTGGGGAGCGGGTGGAAGAGGTTCTCCCGTTCGAGGTTCTTGATCCGTCGCGCCTCGAGAAGGCCGTGCTGATCATCTGCGGACCGGGCGCAGACCCGCAGGAGGCTCTATCAGCCGTCCTGGCCATGGGGGAGGGGGCCGGGTGGAAGGCCCAGTACCAGGGGCCGCTAGAGCGCCCCGTCACGATTGTCGCAGCATGCACCTACGGAGTTGCGGCCGTGACGTCGCATCTTCGCGCTCTGCTTGATTCCGGTTTGGGTGGGACGGGGCGCCCCACGGTGGCGTGGGGAACGATCACGCCGTCGGGTACGTCAGCAAGCGAGTGATCATGACAGGGTCGATCACGGAGCGTCAGCGAGAAATCCTGAAATCGATCCGCGACGGGTCTGTGCCTGAGGACCCGCCCACCGGATACAGGATCTCAGCACGGGCGTTGGCCAACCGGCGGCTAGTCGCCATCCACGGACACGGCGACGAGTGGTACGTGGAACTCACCGACGCAGGGAAGCACTATCTCGAGACGGGCGACTACCCGGAAGGACACTTCGGCCCAACAAAGCACCATGATGCTCGCCGGGTTGCAGCAGCTGCCACGAAGACGAGAAAGCCGCGCGGACGCAGCCAACAGCTGGCGCGCGAGGAGCTGCCCATCGACTCTCCAAGTGGAGCACGCCGCCGAGGTGGCCGCCCGCGCGGCGACGAACTCTTTCGCGACAGCGACCCCGACCCTCACGACGAGCGGATCCTGATCACGGTGAAGGAAGCAGCCTGGCGCTTGAGCCTCACGGAGAACGCCATTCGTGAAGCCGTGCGTTCTGGGGACCTCCAGCGAGTCTTTATCGGGCAAGGCAATACGAACTACCGGATCGTCTATGGCTCCCTGCTGGCCTGGGTCAACGACATGCCGCAGGAACCGGCGCGCAGTTGGTGGTTCTGATGGCGTGGGAAGCCCCCGATGCTCCGCGGCTGCTTATCTCAGCCTCGCGGGTAGCCGCGGAGCTCGACATTCCCGCGTGGAAGGCGTGGGAGGTATGTTGGTGCTTGGAGAAGCGCTATTACTCAGAAGGCCAAAGCCACTACCGGGTGACCGTTCGGTCCTTCGATTCTCTGCGGGCGTTGTTGGCGCTCGGGCTGACGCTCAGTGACGCACGGACCGTCATGTGGCACTTCAAGCAGGAGGGCCAGTTGCCGCCGCCCGAGATGACGGAACATCAGATTCAGAGCATCATCTGGCTACGGGGACGTCGACGTCGAGGTCACGTCATCGGAGGCTGATCAGTGTCGGCGGCGCGGACCAGAGCGGCAGGTCCTGCCAGTTCTCCGGCAGCATCATCATGTCCGGGCTCAGTGTTCGGATCGAGGGGAATTGCTCCACCGAGTGGCGCAGCTGCCCGACGAGGTCATGTCGGTCGTCGTGACGCAGTAGGTAGGCGATGACTGCGAGGGTGCCGTAGACGCGGTCGACGCTGGCTCGAGCGTGATCGAGGAGTGGATCCTGCTTGCGGCGGTTGAGCTGGGGCTTCATGCCGATCGCTCGGTTCCAGAGGCGACCGTGATGAGCGACGACGTTTCGCACGATGTTGATGGCCTTGAGCCACGAGCGCAGTTCGTCCGCGCGTGCGCCGAAGTGGTCGGCGATGGCTGCGCGGCATTCGAACGGGGTCATCTCGTAGAGGGTGACGAGTTGCCCGAGCTGCATGATCTCTGTTGCGACCCAGACGGGCATCTGACCCTCGTAGTGGCGCTCATGATGCTGGACGAAGTCTTCCTTCGACCGCGCCTGAAGGTTGGCCAGTGACTTTCGGAACTGATCGAACTTCTGGTTGGCGGTGCGTTCGTCCAGGACTGCGCGGTCGAGGTGAGCGAACGATCCGAGTCGCCCTAGCTCGTAACCGACGGCCACGCGCAGGTGTAGCTCGATGTGCGAGATGCAGCGCCAGACGGTGTCGCGCAACTCAGTGTCGAAGTGGTGGATGGCGAGCACGTCGTCGAATGTGGTGCCTTCGAAGAAGTGATCGAGACGTTCGCCGTCGGGGGAGAGTGCGCGGAACGGGTACCAGTAGCCACTGAGGCGGTAGTAGCCAAAGTGGGCCAGGTCATCGATGCGGCTTCGTGCGCCGACGAGGCCGCGAGACTCGAGAAGTTCAGCCTGGTCGTGCATCGACAACCAAGGCTTTCCGTATGGCGTCGACACTGGCTGACCCCCTACATGCGAGGACCGGCCCTGACCTGCGATGCAGGCGGGCCGGTCATGGTGATCTGAGTCTACAGGATCCGGGCGGGCCGCAGGCCCAGGAAGCACCGCGATAGTCGTGCAGCAGCGTGATTGAAGTGCACGAAAAGTACACACGAGATGGCTCGCAGCTTCCACGATGGGCGATCCGTGGCGCGAGACGCCATGGCCTCAAGATCTCGAAATCCGTTGCAGGACAGTCGATGTACCGCAAGCGTGTCGCGAGGTCCACTGGCGCCGAGGTTAACGACCAAGTTCTCCTAAAGCGGGTGTCGCAGGTTCGAATCCTGCCGGGAGCACCACGCCTCGCCTCGACGGTGAATGCGAGCGAAATGGCTGGAAGTGAGCGGCAGATCGCTCGTAGCCAGCCATTTCGCCCGCATTCATGGCAACGCACTTGATCGTCCACGCTGAGCTTGCCCACTTGTGCGACGACTCGCGCACGTGGGGACGGAGTCGTGCGCCGACACCCCACTCGCGCGACGTGACGCGCAAGTGGGGCGGGCCGCAGGGCTCAGGCCGTCAGAGACCCTTCGTGCTGGCCGTGTCGGGCATGCCCTGCGGGCGCGTGCGCTTGAGTTCGTAGAACGCAGGGACGCTGACGAGGCCGACGAGCGAATCCCACAGGCGCAGCGCGTCGTCCTTGCTCGGCAGCTCCTGCAGCACCGGGCCGTAGAAGCCGCGGCGCTGACCGTCATCGGAGACGGAGACGATCGTCGGCACGCCCGTGTCATCACCGACCGCCTCGACAGCGGAGTCGATCGACGCCTGCAGAACCTCGTCGAGCGACGTGTCGTCAGCCGCCTTCGCCAGCCCCGCCGGCAGCCCGGCGGCGGCGAGAACGTCGGCGATCATCGCGTCGTCGTACTTCTCGTGGTCGAGGTGGAAACGACGCCCGAAGGCCGAGTACAGGTCGATGACACTCGCGCCGTGCTGCTCCGCCGCCTTCGTGATGACGCGCAACACGCGATGCGACGAACGGTGCATCTCGCCGTGCTCGTTGACGGCATCATCGTCTCCGGCGAGCTCGTTGTTCTTCATCGCCAAGCTGAACGGACGCCACGTGACGTCGACGTCACGCTCCGCGCTCACCTCGAGAAGGAACCGGCTCGTGATCCAGCAGAACGGACAACACGGGTCATAGAAGAATTCGATGCGCTCCATGACACGACGGTAGCAAGGCCTGCCATCGTCAGCCGAGCGTCACGAAGCGTCGCGTTCACGCGAGCAGAGGTATGAGGATGGCCCCGCCTGCGCGTCGAGGCCGGGTGCGACCTCGACGCGCGTGTGAACGCCACGACGCGCCCCGGCGTGCCTGGCGTGACGCCCGCACCTCCGTGCCCCGGCGCATACTGGACGAGGCGTCGCGCCACTCGGCGCCATGACCGCCCGGGTTGACGGCGGTTCGAGATTTGACGACCTGGGAGATCGACATGGCTGGCGAGGGCAAGGCGTACACCCGCGACACGCAGTACATCGAGGACCGCATCCTCGACGATCTCGACGCGCGGTGGCCCGTGGAGCCGGGGCGCTACCGTCTCGTCGCCGCCCGCGCGTGCCCGTGGGCGAACCGCGCCATCATCGTCCGGCGCCTGCTCGGGCTCGAGGACGTCATCTCGATGGGGTTGTGCGGCCCGACGCACGACGAGAACTCGTGGACGTTCGACCTCGACCCCGGCGGGCTCGACCCCGTCCTGCGAATCCCGCGCCTCAAGGACGCCTATGAGGCGCGCTTACCCGGCTATCCGAGGGGCATCACGGTGCCGGCGATCGTCGACGAGCGCAGCGGCGAGGTCGTGACCAACGACTTCGCACAGATCACCGAGGACTTCGCGACGCAGTGGACGCGCCACCACCGCGACGGCGCCCCCGACCTGTGGCCGCAGGAACTGCGCGAGGAGATGGACGCCGTCAACAAGCGCGTCTACACCGAGGTGAACAACGGCGTCTATCGTTGCGGCTTCGCGGGGGATCAGCAGGCCTACGACGCCGCCTACGAGCGGCTGTTCACCGCCCTCGACTGGCTCGAGGAGCGTCTCGCCACGCGCCGCTACCTCGTCGGCGACGCGATCACCGAATCCGACGTGCGCCTGTTCACGACGCTCGCGCGATTCGACGCCGTCTACCACGGTCACTTCAAGTGCAATCGCCGCAAGCTCACCGAGATGCCGAACCTGTGGGGTTACGCGCGCGACCTGTTCACGACGCCCGGATTCGGCGACACGATCGACTTCACCCAGATCAAGCAGCACTACTACCTCGTGCACCGCGACCTCAACCCCAAGGGCATCATCCCCGACGGTCCCGACCTGAGCGTCTGGGCCGAACCGCACGATCGAGCGCGTCTCGGCGGCACCCCGTTCGGTGACGGCACCGCGCCCGGCGCGATCTCCGAGGCCGAACGCGTGCCGACGAGCGCCAACCCCCTCGTCGGGACCGACGGTCTCGTGCACTGACGAGCGTGCCGACGGGTGGCGCGGGGGAGTGGCGCGTTGTCGGTGGCAGGGCATAGCGTCAACGGTGTGGATCAGGTAACTCTCGTTCTCGTGCGTCATGGCCAGTCGGAGGGCAATGTCGCAGCGGAGGCGGCGCTGCGCGATGACCTCGAGCGCATCGACGTGCCCGCGCGCGACCCCGACATCGAACTGAGCGAACTCGGCCGCCGACAAGCCGCCGCCGTCGGCACGTGGCTCGCGAAACAGCCCGCCGACGATCAGCCGGACGTCACGTGGACGAGCCCGTATCGACGCGCGCGTCAGACGGGCCAGATCGCGCTCTACGAGGCGTCGCTCGAACTGCCCGTCCTCGTCGACGAGCGTCTGCGCGACCGCGACATGGGTGTCACCGACATGCTCACCGGGCGCGGCATCCGCGACGCCTACCCCGAGGAGGCGAAGCGCCGCGAATGGATCGGCAAGTTCTACTACCGCCCCTCCGGCGGCGAATCCTGGGCCGACGTCGCCGGCCGCGTCCGCGCCGTCATGGCCGATCTGCGCCTGCGCGCCGCGGGCAAGACGGTGCTCGTCACGGCGCACGACGTCGTCAACCTCATGTTCTGCTACGTCGCCGAGGGCATGGACGAGGACGCCGTCATGGAGCGCGCCCGCACGAACGGAATGCGCAACGCCGCGATCTGCCGACTCGTCAGCGACGACGAATCGCCGACCGGCTGGCGCCTGCTCGACTACAACCTCGACGAACACCTGCGCGACGCGGGCATCGCCGTCACCGATCAACCGGGCGCGGCCGACGACATCGACTCACATGGTTCGGCGCAGCGCGACGAGAAGCGCGAGTCCGACGACAGCGCGTCGAACGCCGGCGAGAATGAGACGCCCGCATGAGCATCGAGCGCCCCGAGATCCCAGACGTCGCACGCGGCGGTGACGCCACGTCGCCGACGACGGTGAGGCCCAACCTGCTGCGCAGCTGGCCGCTGCCCGAGCCGACCGGCACGAAGTACAGCCGCGGCCAGCGCCTCGTCATCGGCGGCGATCGATCGACGCCTGGCGCGGCGATGCTTTCCGGGCAGGCGGCACTGCGCGTCGGGCTCGCGCAGGCCCTCGTGTGGGGCAAGCACGTCCATGCTGCGGCTGGTGATGTGCTCGCGGCCGAACACGGGCGCGTCGGCTTCCTCGCCGGTGAGATCCCGCCCCGCCTGCCCATGGCACTCGCCACCCTGCGCGGTGACTGACGCCCGGGCCCTGGCCGCGAAACTCGTTGCCGCGCACGGTGAGACGTTCGCCGAACGCGCCGGTGTGAGACTCGTCGACGAACCCGCGACGCTGTGGCAGCTGCTCGTCGTCGCACAGTTGCTGTCGGCTCGCATCCGCGCCGAGGCGGCCCTTGCGAGCGCGCGCGAGCTGTTCGCGATCGGTTGCACGACACCGTCGGGCACCCGTGCGACGTCGTGGCAGCAACGCGTCGACGCCCTCGGCCGCGGCGGCTATCGGCGCTACGACTTCTCGACGTCGACGCGTCTCGGCAAGAACGCCGCGACGATCCGCGAGCGATGGGACGACGACCTGCGGCGTCTGCGCGACGAAGCGGGCGCTGACCCGAAACGGATCGTGAAGCTGCTGCAGGAGTTCGACGGCATCGGCGCGACGGGCGCGGGCATCGTCGTGCGCGAGGTGCAGTCGACGTGGCACCTGAGAGAACCCTTCGCCGACACGCTGACGGTCAAGGGCGCCCGGCTGGCGGGGTTCCCCACCGACGCCGCAGCCCTGGCCGACCTCGTCGCCCCTGACGAACGCTCCGCTCTCGCCGCGGCACTCGTCGTCGTCGCTCGACAGCCGGGTGTGCTCGACGAGCTCGGCTGAGGGCGCGGGCTCGGCCGACGCGTCGTTTTCGATCGCCTCAGCGAGGTCGGCGCAAGCGCCCGCCACAACCACGATCGTCCTCGCCGGTCAGCAGTCGCAGCGCCGGCGGCCTTGCGTGCCAGACCATCCCGTCGACCCGCCGCGCGAGCGCCAGGCCGAGCACACGTCATGTCATGGTGACCAAAAGGGCTGGTCGAAACGCCCCACGCGCGTCGTCCGCCTGCCACGATGAGCGCATGAGCACACCAGCTGACGCCGCAGCGTCGCGGCAGGCCGCCACTGCGGCCGCATCCCGTCGCCTCTCCGTCGAGACCACGGGCATCGAGATCATCGACGAATCGGAGCGTACGGCGCGCCCGCGCGACCTGTTCCGGCCATGGTTCGCGGCCAACGTCAGCGTCTTCGGCATGGCGACCGCCTCGTTCGTCCTCGGCTTCGGCATCTCTTTCGCGCAGGCGCTCGCGGTGTGCGTCGTCGGCGTCGCCCTGTCGTTCCTGCTGTGCGGACTCATCGCCGTCGCCGGCAAGCGGGGCAGCGCGCCGACGATGGTGCTGTCGCGCGCTGCGTTCGGTGTCCGCGGCCAGAAGGTGCCGGGCGTCATCTCGTGGCTGACGTCGATCGGGTGGGAGACGTTCCTGTCGATCATGGCGGTGCTCGCGACATCCACGATCTTCGACCGGCTCGGCTGGGGCGGTGGCACGGCCACGAAGATAGTCGCCGCCGTCGTCGTCGCCGCGATGATCGTGCTCGCCTCCGTCGCGGGCTACCACATCATCATGAAGCTGCAGTCCGTCCTCACCTGGCTGACGGGGCTCGCCACCCTCGCCTACGTCGCCCTCACCCTCGACGAGGTGCACTGGAGCGCGGTGACGGCCGTCCCCGCCGGTTCATGGCAGGCGGTGACGGGCGCGCTCGTCATGGTGATGACGGGGTTCGGCCTCGGCTGGATCAACATCGCCGCCGACTGGTCGCGCTACCAGCGCCGTGACGCCTCGGGCGGCGCGATCGTCTTCTGGAACACGTTCGGCGGCGCCGTCGCGCCCGTCCTGCTGCTGACGTACGGTCTGCTGCTCGCCGCATCGAATCCGAAGCTCGAGGAAGGCATCGCCGCCGACCCCGTCGGCACGCTCGCGACGATCCTGCCGACGTGGTTCCTCATCCCGTTCCTCGTCGCGGCCGTACTCGCACTCGTGTCGGGCGCGGTTCTCGGCATCTACTCCTCGGGCCTGACGCTGCTCAGCCTCGGCGTGCGCATCCCGCGACCGGCGGCGGCGCTCGTCGACGGCGCGATCCTGACGCTCGGCACGATCTGGGTCGTGTTCTTCGCGCAGGACTTCCTCGGCCCGTTCCAGTCGTTCCTCATCACCCTCGGCGTGCCCCTCGCGTCGTGGGCGGGCATCATGATCGCCGACATCGCGCTGCGGCGCCGCGACTACGACGAGGCTGCGCTGTTCGACGCCCGCGGGCGCTACGGCGCGTTCGACTGGACGTCACTGGCCGTCCTCGCGGTCGCCTCCGTCATCGGGTGGGGGCTCGTCGTCAACAGCTTCGCCGCGGACGCGTCGTGGAACAACTGGCAGGGCTACCTGCTCGACCCGCTCGGCCTCGGCCACGAGACGACGGACGGTTGGAGCGGCGACTGGGCCTACTCCAACATCGGCGTGCTTCTCGCGCTCGTGCTGTCGTTCGTCGCGACGCTGCTGCTGCGACGTGGGCGGGTGCGTCGTCAGGAACTCGACGATGACGCCCGACGCGGCGTTGTGGGCTCGGACGACCGGCGCGGGAAGGTGACGTCATGATTGCCGATGTGCTTACCGACGACGCGTGGCTCGTCATCATCGACCCGCAGGTCGTGTTCGCCTCGTCCTCGAGCGAGTGGGGTTCGCCGATGTTCTCCGCCGCGCTCACGCCGATGCATGCATTGGCTGAGCGGTACACCGGCCGCACGATCGTCACGCGCTTCGTGCCGCAGCTGCCGCCGCGAGGATCGTGGGCGGATTACTACGCCGCGTGGCCGTTCGCGGCCCGCCCGGGCGAGGACGAGATGTACGCCCTCGTGCCCGAGATCGCCGACATCGCGGCGGGCGCCCACCATGTCGACGAACCGACGTTCGGCAAGTGGGGCGAGCAGGTGCGCGGACTCACAGGCGACACCCCGACGCTCGTGCTCGCGGGTGTCTCCACCGACTGCTGCGTCGTCGCGACAGCACTCGCTGCCGCTGACGCCGGGGCGCGCGTCCACGTCGTCGCCTCGGCCTGCGCCGGCTCGGACGTCACGAACCACGAGCGCGCCCTCGACGTCATGCGACTGTTCGCGCCGCAGATCACGGTGCACTGAAGCGTGTGCTGACGACGCGTCTCGACCTGACGTCGTGTCGTCAACAGGGTGCGTACTGCTCGACGGATGGGAGCAGCAGCCCCGCGCGGCGGGATTCGAGCTCGCAGGCAACGACGCGCGCCCAGCAGGCGTCGAACTGCTGAAGATGGCAGCCTCGGCCACCACCTCCCCGGTACATTGGGGGGTCATGGCCGAACATCACACGCCCACGCCCAGCGTCCCCACCCGTCGTCGGGTGATGGCGCTCGCCGGGCTGGCCGGCGTCGTCGCCGTCACGGGGGCGGGGGCGACGAAGGTGGTCGCCGCGCACGGCGAGGGGCGTACGAACTGCTCGGCGCAGTCGGTCGTGCAGGTCGCGGCTCCCGCGGCGATCGCCGACGCCGTTCGTCACGCCGCGGATCAGGTCGAGGCACGCGGTGACGTATGCGCGTCGTACAGCGTCAGCTCGCAGAACCCGGGCGACACGTACCAGTCGATCATCACGAGTTCGCCGAGCGAACCGCAGGTGTGGATCAGCGACTCGCCCGCGTGGACGCAGCTCATCGAGAAGAAGCTCGGCAGCGGCTGGGTGACGACGGGCGACACGATCGCGACGAGCCCCGTCGTCATGGGCGTGCCCGCGAGCTTGCGCAGCGCGGCGAAGAAGCCGAACAGCTGGTTGAGCGTGCTCGACAACAAGCTGCCCGTCAGTTTCATCGACACCGATGTCGCGACGGAGAGCCTGCTCGCCGTCGTCGCCGCAGATCAGCAGGCCAACACCAACGACGCGCGCTCCGACCTCATGCGCGCGGTGCTGCGCCTGTCGCGGTCGCTGACGACGGCCGCGACGATGGACGGCAACGCGCTGCAGGGCGCCGACCGCGCGCGCATCTACCCGGTGAGCGAGCAGCAGATGCTCGCGTTCAACAAGGCCCACCCCGACAAGCCGCTGACGCCGATGGTGCCGACGGGCGGCGCGAAACAACTCGAGTATCAGTGGGTGACGCCGGTGCGCGGCACCCAGGCCGACAGCGCTGCCCTCGATGCGCTGAAGCAGCAGTTGCTCAGCCCCGCGGAGAAGACCTACCGCAGCGAGCAGGGCTTCCGCGACGGCGGCAGTGACGCTCCGGCGGGCGGCAGCGTCCTACCGGCATCGCTGCCGATGATGGCGCCTGCGTCGCAAGCGACGACCGTCAGCGCCGACACGGCCTGGACGAACCTCAAGAAGGACGCGCGGATGCTCGTCCTCATCGACGTCTCCGGGTCGATGCAGACGAAGATCGACGGCGGCCAGAGCCGCATCGAGCTGATGGAGAGCACCGCCATCGCGGCGCTCGACGTGCTGCCGAAGACCACGCGCCTCGGGGCCTGGGCGTTCAGCTCCAACCTGCAGAAGAACCACGTCGACTACCTGCCGCTGACGAACGGTGAGCAGCCGATCCTCGACGACACCTACCGAAACGGCCTCATCGCGAAGGCGCACACGCTGCCGGGCCTCGCAGCGAAGAACGGCGACACGGCGCTGTACGACACGATCGCGGCGGCGTACAAGAGCGTCACCGACACCTACGACCCGAACTACGTCAACTCCGTCGTCGTCCTCACCGACGGCACGAACGACGACCCCAACGGCGGCCTCGCGCTCGATCAGCTCCTCGCGCGCCTCAAGTCGCAGTACTCGGCCGACAAGCCCGTCAAGATCGTGACGATCTCGCTCGGCACGGGTACCGATCCCGACGCGCTCAAGCGCATCGCCAAGGCCACTGACGGCCTCAGCTACCAGACGAAGACACCCGAGCAGATCTCCGGCGTGTTCGTCGACGCGTTCCTGCGACGCTCCGACTACTGAGCGCCGGGGAGCCTGACGACGAACGCCAGGTTTCACCGATAACCTGCCGTGGTGACGAACGAACACGTGAACGCTGCGCACGAGACGATGAACGCGGCGGACGAAGACCGTCGTCAGGCCGTGCGTGATGCCGCCGCGGTGTGGCAGCGTCACCTCGTCGACCTCGGCGGGCGCAACTCGCTGCTGTGGCAGCGCACCGACGACTCCGTCGAGCTCGACCTCACGACGGCGCACCCGGCGGGCGTCGCGAAGCTGCTGTCGGGACGTAGCGTGCTGCTGTCGCAGATCGTGCGCTCGGAGCACGCGTACGCCGAGGCGTACGAGAAGGCGCTCGCGATCCGTGACCTGTCACGCGAACTGCTCGAGGAGCGCGGCATCCTCAGCTGTTTCCTCGCCCTCGGCCGCGCGACGTGGCAGATGAGCGGTGACGCGGTGCCGGCCGCGCCGATCCTGTTGCGCCAGTGCGACATCCACTTCGGTGGCCGCGGCGGTGACGATCTCGTCCTCGAGGTCTCGCGCACCGTCGAACTCAACTCGGCGCTGTCCACCTACTTCGCCTCACGCGGCATCAACATCGACCACGAGTACGTGACGGCGTCGTCGGCCGGCCCGCACGGGTTCGACCCGGCCCCGACGTACGCGATGATGCGCCGCGCGGGCGCGTCGATCCCGGGGTTCCGCATCGACGAGCGCCTCGTCGTCTCGACGTTCAGCTACGCGAAGCTTTCGATGGTGCGCGACGTCGCAGAGCAGGCGCCGCGCCTGCACACGCACCCCGTCGTCGCCGCGATGGCCGGTGACGAGGCGTCGATCTTCGACGTCGGCGCCGAGGCGCCCGCCGCTGGGCTCGACGCCGACCCGCGCGAGGAGTTTCTCGTCCTCGACGCCGACTCGGCGCAGCAGGCGGCGATCGACGCCGTCATGGGTGGACAGCACCTCGTCCTCATGGGCCCACCCGGCACCGGCAAGAGCCAGACGATCGCAAATCTCGTCGCCACCCTGACCGCGCACGGCAAGAGCGCGCTGTTCGTCGCGGAGAAGCGCGCCGCGATCGACGCCGTCATCGGACGGCTGTCGGCGCTCGGCCTCGGCGACCTCATGCTCGACGCGCACGCCGGTTCCGGCACGCCCGCCGACCTCGTCGACACCCTCGCGCGACGCCTCGTCACCGCGCCCGCAGCGGGTGCCCCGCACGTCGGTGACGCCCTACGCTCACCGCACGGCGACGGTCCGAGCGCGGATGGGCCGGACCCGCGCGTCATCGACGAACTCGAATCCGAGCGCGTCACCCTGATCGAGCACGTGCGCGCCCTGCACCGCGTGCGCGACCCGTTCGGCGTCAGCGCGCACGACGCGCAGAGCCGCATCGCCGAACTCAACGCCCTGCCGCACCCGCCGCGCTCACGCGTGCGTCTCGAGGGCGAGCCGCTCAACCGTCTCGACACCGAGGCGCGCGACGAGACCGGACGCACGCTGCTCGGACTCGCGCAGGATCGCGCGTGGAAGGGCGAGGGCGAACCCGACGCCTGGTTCGGCGCGCGCGTGCGCGGTAGCGAGCACAGCGAACGCGCTCGAGACCTCGTGCTGCGACTGGCCGGCGATGACGGCTCGGTTGGCGGAGGCTCGGGCGACGACGGCTCGGCCGATGAGGCCGGCGGCGAACTGGCCCGCCACCGTGCGTCGCTCGCGGCCCTCGCGGACGCGGCAGGGTTGCCCGTGCCGACGACGATGACGCAGGCCTCGGACGTGCTCGACCTCATGAGCCACGTGACGAAGACCCTCGACGTGTTCACCTCCGACGTGTTCGCGCTCGACCTCGACGCGGGCGTCGTCGCGAGCGCGCCGCGTACCGAGCGCAAGGGCGCCGAGCACCAGGTGGGCGCGATGGAGCGTCGCCGGCTGCTCAAGGAGGCCCGCGCGACGCTGCGTCCCGGGCGTCCGCCCGAGGATCTGCACGCCATGCTGCAGCGCGCCGCCGACGAGCAGGCGCGCTGGCGTGAGTTCGGCGGGCAGGGGCGCCCCTGCGTGCCGCCGATGACGGAGCAGGTGCGCGCCGCGCACACGCGCCTGACCGACGAACTCGACTGGCTCGGGCAGCGTCTCGAGGGCACGCGCGGTGCGACGAACCTCGTGACGCTCGACCTCGACGAGCTCGCCGCACGCCTCCAGACCCTCGCCGCCGACGCCGACCGTATCGAGGTCGCGGCGCGCTCCGGCTCGCAGATCGACCGCCTGCGCGCTCTCGGCCTCGGACCGGTCGTCGACGACTTCGCGGCGCGGGGCGTGAACGAGGACGCCGTGCCCGCCGAGTGGGAGTTCATCTGGTGGACGAGCGTGCTCGAGCGCGTGCGCCGTCAGGATCCGGCATACGAGGAGCACCGCGGCAACGACCTGCGCGCCGCCGCGCAGCGCTACGCAGCAGCCGATCGCCGTCACCTCGACGAGACACCGCACCGCGTGCGTCAGCGCGCCTACCGGCGCATCGACGCCGTCGCGCAGCACCTGCCCGAGCAGGTCGAGGCGATGGAGGCGGCTCTCGTCTTCGGTCACCACGCGGGCAGCGCCGACGCGCTGCGTCAGGCCTTCGCCGGTGCGCCGGATCTCATGACGGCGCTCGCGCCGTGCTGGGCGATGAGCCCGCTCGTCGTCGCGCAGACGCTGCCGCCGGGGCGCTGGTTCGACGTCGTCATCTTCGACGAGGCGAGCCAGATCCCGCCCGCCGAGGCGATCTCGGCGATCTCGCGTGGCGTGCAGGTCGTCGTCGCCGGTGACACACAGCAGCTCGCGCCGACGAGCTTCTTCCAGCGCACCTCGGCGGGGGAGGACACCGCGCACACGGGCGAATCCGTGCTCGACGTGCTCGCCGGCCTGCTGCCCGTGCGCCACCTGCGCTGGCACTACCGCTCTCTCGACGAGCGTCTCATCGCCTTCTCCAACGAAGCGGTCTACGAGGGTGAACTCATCACCTTCCCGCGCGCCGACGTCGAGAACGTGCTGCGCCTTCACCGCGTCGAGGTGCGCGAACCGTACCCCGACGAGGCGGCGCCGGATCAGGGCAAGGCCGAGGTCGAGGCCGTCCTCGACCTCGTGCGTCAGCACGCCGCGCAGCGCCCGCACGAGTCGCTGGGCGTCATCACCCTCGGCCTCACGCATGCTCGCCGCCTCGAACGTGCCGTCACCGCGCAGGCACGCGTCGACAGCGAGCTCGCCGCGTTCCTCGCCGCCCACCCGGAGGCGCCGTTCTTCGTCAAGAACCTCGAACGCGTCCAGGGCGACGAGCGCGACGCCGTCATCCTCTCCCTCGGCATCGCGCCGTACCCCACGGGCGCTCTCGTGCGCCGGTTCGGGGCGCTCAACCACGTCGGCGGTGAGCGTCGCCTCAACGTCGCCATCTCCCGCGCGCGCCGACGGATGGACGTCGTCTCCGCGTTCACCGGCGACGAGGTCGACCCGGCCGCGCTGCGCTCGCGTGGCGCGGTGCTCCTGCGCGACTTCCTGCTCTACGTCGCCGAGTGCGATGAGCGTCTCGACACCGGCGCGGGCGAGCCGGAGCTCGACGGTGACGAACTCGTCACCGTCGTCGCCGGGCGACGGCGCCGCACGTCGTCGTCGGGGTCGGTGGCGCTGCGCCGCGTCGGCGCGGACGCCGTCATCGTGCCCGTGCCGTACGTCGTCGAGGACCTCGCGCGGCGCCTGCGCGCCGAGGGCCTCGTCGTGCACACCGGGTACGGGCACTCGCGGATGCGCGTCGACCTGGCCGTCGAGCATCCGAAGGAGCCCGGCCGCATGCTGCTCGCCGTCGAGAGCGACGGTGACGCCTACGCCGCGATGGGCAGTGTCCGCGAACGCGATCGGCTGCGCCCCGAGGCGCTGGCGCGGCTCGGCTGGCACCATGATCGCGTGTGGACCGTCGACCTGTTCCGCGATCCGGCCCGCGATAGCTCCCGCATCGTCGCGCTCGTGGGTCGCCTCCTCGCGGAGGAGAACGATGAGCGATTCTGAGCCCCGTCGTCGCCGTCCGCGCCGGGCGTCGGCGCCTGCGACGCGGACGGTGGACGGGCAGACGAGCGTTGCCACGAGCCGCGACGGTGAGGTCGCCGCTGACGGCGCCGCTGCGCCCGCGTCGGCCACGCCTGACGCCGACTGGTCGCGCTGGTGGAGCCGTGACGACGACGCGCCGGGGCCGCGCAGCGCTCAGGATCAGTGGTACCTCGATCAGCGTCCGCCGCACTGGGGTTGAGCCTGGGCTCCGGGGGAGTGGCGGAGCGGACATGACGAAGGGCGTGAACACCATGGTGTTCACGCCCTTCGTGCGTGTCAGAGACCGAGAGGCCTCATGCGCTCGGTGAGCCTCAGAGGCGGCGGCCGGCGCGCAGCTCGTCGCGGATCTCGGCGAGCAGCGACAGCTCGGTGTCCTCGGCGTCAGCCGGCTTGGCGAAGCGGGCCTTGGCAGCCTCGTAGGGCTTGACCATCGCGAAGTACACGACGAACGCGAGGACGAGGAAGCTGACGAGAACCGTGAGGAACGCGCCGACGTGGACGCCGCCCGGCTTGTAGGACGAGAAGTCCGGCGTGCCGCCGAGCTTGCCCAGCAGGTCCATGACGATCGTGACGAAGGCCTCGACGACCTTCGCGAACGCGCCGGCCATGATGAAGGCGACGGCAAGCTCGATGAGATTGCCGCGCATGATGAAGTCCTTGAAGCCCTTCATGGCTTCTCCTAACTGCTCGGAATGCTGTGTGGAAGGTGCAGTGATGAGAGTACCCAGATGGGTGGAAAGTCGGGAAATCAAAACGGCCAGGCGTGTCGTCGTGCGTGATATAAGGCCATCGCTCACAGGCAGCCGGTGACGAGGAGGCCGCTTCCCGAATCCGCGGCGTCTCCCAGATGTTTGGCCACGCGGACGGTCTCGGCATCGGTCAGCGCGATCGAGACCGTGCTTGGCGACGTGTTCGACATCACATCGCGAGCGGGAACTCGAGACGAACCCGGGTAGGTCGGGGCGCAGCTGACGAGCCGCGTCCCGGAGGCGTCCCACACGTCGACGCGGGCGGCATCCTGTGGGTTCGGCCCCACCGCCGTGATGCGCACGATGTGGCGTCCCCGCAGAGCGGCCGGTGCAGGGCCGTCGGCCGAGGCGCCCGACGTGGCCGCGGACGCCGCAGGAGCGGGGGCGCCGCCCGACGGTGCCGCGAGCG
>NZ_AEIQ01000082.1:0-18424 GCF_000152185.1 Dermacoccus sp. Ellin185
GAGCCGCGCCGGAACTCCGCCTGCCAGGGGGCGCGGCCCGCGAGCACGACGGTGGCCTCCTCCGGCCCGTCGCTCGCCTTGACGCCGCGTTCGTCGAGCGCGGTGGCGAGGCGCAGGCCGGGGATGTTGCTCTCCACCCCGAGCCTGCGGAGCGCCGAGACCGCGTTGGGGCTCGCGTAGGTGACGCGACCGCTCGCGTCGAGCTCGACGACACCGTCGCCGACGCGCGGCGCACCTCCGCGACCGCCCATGACGCCGCCGCCGTCGGGAAAGGTGCCCTCGGCGATCATGCGGAACAGCGCCTCCGCGAGCGCCACGTAGCGCGTCTCCAGGCGGCCGCGGCGACGCACGTTGCCCAGGCGCATGTGGCACCCGAGAACCGCGATGACGCGTCCGCCGCGCCGCACGGGCACGAGGCGCCGTGAGACCGGCTCGCCTTCGACCACGATGTCCACGCGCGTCTCCGCACCCTGGAGGCGAGCGCGATCGAGGCCCACCTGCAGATCGTTCGAACGGGCGGCGTCCTCAACGCCGTCACTCACGTCGGAGGCGTCCGCGCGGGCTTCACCCTCACGCAGCCCCCGCTCGACAGAGGTGCCTGCGCGAGCAGCAACCTCAGCGACGCCACCACGATCGGCATCGTCCTGTGTCTGCGACGAGTCGAGTTCCTGCGGCCTGGCGCCGACGAGGTCGTCGGCGAACAGGCTGACGCCCGTCGTCGGGCGTACGTGCGCCGCGACCTGCCACCCGGCGTCGCCGCGCACCCACATCATGAGGTCGCCGAAGGCGAGGTCGGCGAGCAGCTGCCAGTCGCCGACGAGCAGGTGCAGCCACTCGTGGTCGGCCTCGTCGAGTGACGAGGCCGACCCGAGGACGTCCTGCATCGTCGCGTTCACCGCGCTCAGTCGCGCTCCCCTGCCGCAGCGCGCGTCAGTGAGCGCATCGTGCGCAGCGCCACCGACATCGGGGCCAGGCGGGCCGCTGAGTTCTGCACGCCCGTGACGGCGGCGCGGGCACGCTCGACGGCGAGCGAGTGGCGCTGCGCCCACTGCTGCCAGCGCTCCTGCGTCGTCTGCGATGCCTCCGACTCGGCGAGCACATCCCGTGTGAGGTCGGCGAGCACCGCGTACGCGTCGTCGCGCACGGCGCCGCGCGCCAGCGCGTCCCAGCGGTCGTCACGCGGCAGCTCGGCGATGGCGTCGAGCATGCGGCCGAGGCCGATCTGGGCGCCGCCGTAGTAGTACGCCGCGGCGACGTCCTCGACGTCCTCACCGAGGTCACGCGCGAGCTCGACGATGTCGAGCAGGACGAAGTCGTCGAGCAGGGCCGCCGCACGTCGCGCGAGCGCCGTCGGGACGCCCTCGCCGACAAGCTGGTCGACCTCGGCTTCGAACTTCTCGCGCCCGACGCCGACGACGAGGTCGGGCACCTTCGGCGACAGCTGCTGCACGGGCTCGCGGTAGCGCTCGACGAGCGTCTCGATCGGCGTGTGCTCCACCTCGTGGTGGACGAACCAGCGCGTCGCCCGGTCGAGCAGGCGGCGCAGACGCAGCAGCAGCCTTGACTGCACCTGCGTGCTGATGACGTGGTCGAGCGCCTCCACGTCGTCGATGAAGCTCTGCGCGTCGAACACCTCACGCGCGACCACGAAGGCCTTGACGATCTCCTCGGCCCGGGCGCCCGTCTCCTCGACCGCGCGGTGGACGAAGGTGATGCCGCCGCGGTTGACGAGGCCGTTGACGAGCGAGTTCGTGATGATCTCGCGCCGCAGCGGGTGGTTCTCCATCGTCGTGGCGTACGGCTCGCGCAGCGCCTCGGGGAAGTAGCCGAGCAGCTCACGCACGAGCCACGGGTCGTCGACGAGCTCGCTCGCGCCGACCTCGTTCTTCAGCCGTAGCTTCGAGTACGCGAGCAGCACGCTGAACTCCGGCGACGTCAGCCCCTCGCCGGCCTCGAGGCGCCGCTCGATCTCGGCCTCGTCGGGCAGGAACTCGAGCTCGCGGTCGAGGAAGCCGTCCGACTCGAGGTCGGCGATGAGCCGGCGGTGCACGTGCAGCATCTGCGGGCCCTGCACGCGAGCGTTGCCGAGCAGCGTGTTCTGGTCCGTGTTGTGACGCAGCACCTTCGAGCCGACCTCGTCCGTCATCGAGGCGAGCAGCTCGTTGCGCTCCTCGAGCGCGAGCGCACCGTCGCGCACGGCGTCGGCGAGCAGGATCTTGATGTTGACCTCGTGGTCGCTCGTGTCGACGCCGGCCGAGTTGTCGATGGCGTCGGTGTTGACGCTGACGCCGTGCTGTGCGGCCTCGATGCGCCCGCGCTGGCTGACGCCCAGGTTGCCGCCCTCACCGATGACGCGCACGCGCAGGTCGCGACCGTCGACGCGCACGGCGTCGTTGGCACGGTCGCCGATCTCGGCGTTCGTCTCGTCGGAGGCTTTGATGTACGCACCGATGCCACCGTTCCAGAACAGGTCGACGGGGGCGAGCAGCACGGCGCGCATCAGTTCATTCGGCGTCATCGTCTCGACGCCGTCGTCGATGCCGAGCGCCTCGCGGATCTGCGGCGTCAACTTGATCTGCTTGGCCGAGCGGGAGAAGACGCCGCCGCCCTCGGAGATGAGGTCGCGCGAGTAGTCCGACCACGACGAGCGCGGCAGCTCGAACAGGCGGCGCCGCTCGGCATACGACGCGGCAGCGTCCGGGTTCGGGTCGATGAAGATGTCACGGTGGTCGAAGGCGGCCACGAGCCGGATGTGCTCCGACAGCAGCATGCCGTTGCCGAACACGTCACCACTCATGTCGCCGACGCCGATGACGGTGAAGTCGTCGCTCTGCGTGTCGTGGCCGAGCTCGCGGAAGTGGCGCTTGACCGACTCCCACGCGCCGCGGGCGGTGATGCCCATCGCCTTGTGGTCGTAGCCGTTCGAACCGCCCGAGGCGAAGGCATCGTCGAGCCAGAAGCCTTCGCGACGAGCTACGGCGTTGGCCTTGTCGGAGAACGTCGCGGTGCCCTTGTCGGCGGCGACGACGAGGTAGGGGTCGTCGTCGTCGTGGCGCACGACGTCCTGCGGCGCGATGATCGTGTCGCCGTCACGGTTGTCGGTGACGCTGAGCAGACCGCCGATGAAGGCCTCGTAGGCCTCGACGCCCGCGGCGAGCCATGCCTCGCGATCCGCCGGGTCGGGCAGCTGCTTCGCGACGAAACCGCCCTTCGACCCGGTCGGCACGATGACGGCGTTCTTGACCATCTGCGCCTTGACGAGGCCGAGGATCTCGGTGCGGAAGTCCTCGAAACGGTCGCTCCAGCGCAGCCCGCCGCGCGCGACGAGCCCGAAGCGCAGGTGCACACCCTCGACCTTCGGGCCGTAGACCCAGATCTCGAACATCGGCACGGGCGCGGGCATGCCGGGAACGTCGGCGCAGCGGATCTTGAACACGAGCTCCGCACACTCACCGGAGAGCAACTTCGGCGTGTACGCGTTCGTGCGCACGATCGCCATGATGACGCCCTCGAGTGTGCGCAGGATGCGGTCGTGGTCGAGGCTCGCGACATCCGCGAGACCGTCGGCGAAGCGCTGGCGGACGGCCTGCGTCTGCGCCTCTCGCTCGTCGGCGTCGAGGGAGGGGTCGAAGCGCGCCTCGAACAGGCGCACGAGCAGCGACGTCAGATCCGTGTTCGCGAGCAGCGCCGCGACGACGTACTCGTAGCTGAGCGAGAACCCGATCTGACGCATGTAGCGCGCGAGCGCCCGCAGATGGTTGATCTGACGCCACGACAACCCGGCCGCGAGGACGAGCTGGTTGAGCGCGTCATTCTCGGCCTGTCCGCGCCAGGCGGCGAGCACCGTCTCCATGACGTTCGTGCGCCGACGCGCGCTCTCCTGCGGCGTGTTGCCCCACATCGCCGTGCGATCGGCGACAAGGCCGAAGTCGTAGACGTGGCAGGTGGAGCCGTCGGCGCGCGTCAGCGTGTACGGACGCTCGTCCGAGACCTGCACGCCGAGGTTCGTGAAGATCGGGAACACCTCGGTGAGCATGAGCGGCTCGTTGCGGAAGATCTTGAGGCGTCGCTCGCGCGAGTCGACCTTGTCGGTGCCGTACAGCGTGAGCGCCGCGTCGTCGTCACCGAGGCGTTCGAGCCGGCGCATGTCGGCGACGGCCTGACGGGGGGTGAAGTCGTCGGAGTAACCGGCCGGGAACCCGTCGGCGAAGGTCGAGACGAGCTGGCGGGCATCGACGTCCGCGAGCCCCTCCTCCGCGTGCGCGGCCTGCGTGACGCGCTCGCTCCACGTGCGCGTCACCTCGAGGACGGCGGCGCGGATGTCGTCCGCACTGACGTCCGGGATCGCCGTCCCACGCGGCAGGCGCACCGTGTAGTAGATGCGTGCGAGCGCCTCGGAGGTGACGCGGGCGGTGTAGTCGACCGTCTCCGCGCCGTACGCCTGGGCGAGGTGCTGAGCAATGGCCTCGCGCACGCGGGTGTTGTAGCGATCGCGCGGTAGGTAGACGAGGACGGCGACGAAGCGGCCGTAATCGTCATTGCGCAGGAAGACGCCGACGTGACGGCGCGCCTGCAGGCGTACGACCTCCGTGGCGATCTCGTAGAGGCGCTCCGAGGAGGTCTGGAACAGCTCGTCGCGCGGGTAGCTCTCGAGCACGTGGAGCAGGTCGCGGCCCGAGTGCGAGTCGGGCGAGTAGCCCGCCCGGCGGATCACCTTGGCGACGCGCTCGGCGACGATCGGGATGCTCGACGGCGACGCCGCATACGTGCGGGCGGTGTGCAGGCCGAGGAAGCGACGCTCGCCGGTGACGTTGCCCGCGTCGTCGAACGTCTTCACGCCGACGTAGTCGAGGTAGGCGTCACGATGCACGCGCGAACGCGAGTTGGCCTTCGTCAGCGTGAGCAGCTGCGGCGAACGCGCCGCGGCGCGACTCTGCGGCGTCATCCGCTCGAACCCGCGCGGCGCGTCGGAGGCCGAGCGCAGGATGCCGAGGGCGCTGCCGTCGACGGGACGCAGCACGTCCTCGCCGTCGACGACGTCGAGGGCGTACTCGCGATAGCCGAGGAAGGTGAAGTTGTCCTCGGAGAGCCAGGTGAGGAAGCGGCGCACGTCGGCCGTCGCGAACTCCGGCACCGACACGGGCGGGTTGGCTCCGAGGTCGTCGACGATGGCGAGCGCCTGGTCACGCATGCGCTGCCAGTCGTTCGAGGCGGCGCGCACGTCGTCGATGACGTCGCTGATCGTGCGCTCGATCTCGTCGGCGCCCGTGAAGTCGCCCAGCGGCGAGATGTGCAGGTAGACCCACGACTCCTCGCTCTCGCGCTGGCCCTCCGGCACCGTGTCGGTCTGGCCGGGCAGGCGCACCGCGCCGGGACGCTTACCGCTGCGGCGCGCGAAGCACAGCTGCCCCGAGGCGTCGCGCCGCACCGCCATCTGCGGGTGCAGCAGGTCGCCGATGCCGGCGCCACGCGAGGTGACGGCGGCGACGATCGAATCGACGACGAACGGCATGTCGTCCGTAACGACGCGGATGACGGCGCCCGCAGTGAGACGGTTGACGCCCCCGTGCTCGACGGCGTCGTCGATGAGCGAGGCGGGCAGATCCCCCTCGACCTCGACGATCGAGTGCGCACCGGCGCGGCGCTGCGCGGCCTGCATCTGGCCCTCGACCACCCAGGCCAGGTGGTCGAGCGACTTGCCGGCCAGCTCGGCCGGAGGGATGTCACCCAACACCCCCTGGACGATCTCGAGCGCGACCCCGGTGCGGGCCTCGACGTCGGACAGAGCAGGCGTTGGAGCCTCGGCAGACATGACCTCTCCTGGCAGAGCGACGGGCGGTACGACGCTGTACCGCTGCCGTCGACTCTAACGCGCCCCGGCGACGTCGACGGCCTTCGGTGTCGCAGACTTCACCGACGCGCCAGGACGCCTCGCGTCGTCGTCCACAAGCTGGGGGCTCGGGCTCGGCACGTTGTCGGTGCCGGCGCCTACGGTGGGGTTCATGGAATCACTCACCGCCGCACCCACGCACGTCGCCCCGCAGCTCACCCGGGCTGCGCTGCGACTGCTCGACGTCACGTTCGAGCCTGCGGCGGTGTGCAGCGGTGAACGCTTCGATCTCGTCGTCGAGGCGTTGAGCGATCAGTTGAGCGACACCGCGACGGCGCTGCTGGCCACCGCTCCCCCGCCACCGTTCCGCGCGCCCGAGCTGCCTCAGATCGCCGGGGCGACGACGCGGCGCGCGGGGGTGACGTTGCGGCGCGCCGTCGAGGAGGGCACGCTGCCCGGCAGCGGCCGCTCCTTGACCACGAGCCGTGACGATCTGCTCGACGTCGAACGCTCGATCCGCGACCTCGTGAGTACGCACCCACAGCTCGCGTCCACGGCAGCGCTGCCCTGCGCGGACGCGGTGGGGCGCCTCGCGCGCGTCGTCTCCACCTACGCCCACGGCTACGCGCGGGTGGCTGCCGCGCTCGCACGGCCCGGCTGCTCTCGTGAGGCGGCCGCCGACGCGGCGGCCCGCACCGAACGAGCGCTCGTGCGCTGCCTCGATCGCTGCGGTGACACGCGGGCCCTGCGCTGAGCGCGGGCACGCTCCGCCGGGGGCCGCTCAGAGCAGTGCGCGTACCGCGTCGATCTCGCTCGCGTCGTACCAACTGAGTTCGAGGTCGGCGTCGTCGCTCACCTGCTCACCCTCGTCGCCGACGAGGAAGCACGCGACATCGCGCAGCGTCACGTCGCCGTCCACGACGACGCGGCCGGGGAGTGCGCCGCCACCGGTGGAGGCCGCGGGCCTCACTCGAGCGTCCGGCACGTCGACGACCACGACGACGACGCGGCGCCCGGCACAGCCTGCGGCTGCGAGTTGCGTCGCGATGTGCTCGTGCAGTTCCTCGTCGCCGTGCGGGGCGAGCGCGCGCACGTCGTCGGTGACGGCGAACGCCGCCTCCACCGTCAGAGCCGAGGTGGCGAGCGCCGCGACACCGTCAGCGGTCACGGGGCAGTACAGGCGAGTCATCGGAAAGCCTTTCGAGCGGTGGGGCGACGCCTCGAGCCTAGCGGCGCCGCCATGCGCGACGACGACGCGTCGCATGCGCTGCCACGTCGGCGCCCAGCTCGCTCGCGAGATCGCGCACGGCGGCGAGGTACGGTGCGCCATCAGCGCCCTCGAGCAGGGTTCCGCGCAGCACCGCGGCGTCCAGCGCATCGCGCACGTCGGGCAGCACCGCCACGGGTCGCACACCGAGGAAGCGTTCCAACGCGTCCGCGACGACCGACGAGGCGCTCCCGCCGACCGCTCGTTCGCGGGCCTTCGACACGACGACGCGGACGTCGTCGTGCAGGTCGATGATCGCCGGCGCGTGTTGCACGAACCGTTGCAGCGAGACAGGGTCGCAGCCGGCGAGCGCGACGACGTGGTCGGCGCGCGCGAACGCCTCACTCGAGACCCCGACCCGGGAGGGAGCGACGGTGTCGAACAGCAGGCTCTCGTCGGCCTCGACCTCGGCCGCCACGTCGATGACGACCCAGCGGTAGTGCTGGGCGGCGAGATCGAGGACGCGGCCGAGGTGAAATCGGGTCAGCTCGTGCCAGCGCCCGGAATGCCCTATGCCGGTGAGCACGTCGAAGCCGGGCGTGACGTGCGCGGCGATGGAACGTAACTGGTGCAGGTTGAGGGTGCCCGCATCGACGAGACGCGCGGCCGCGAGCACGCCGGGTGCCTCGTCGAGCAGCCCGAGATGCGCCGAGCAGGACGGCGCGACTGTGTCGGCGTCGACGAGCAGCGTCGGCCCGCTCTCGCTCAGGGCCTGCGCGAGATGGGTGGCGCACGTCGTGCGCCCCGGAGCGCCGGGCGGGCCCCACACGACGACGGTGGTGCTCGTCGGCGATGACGCGGCCGCTGCGCCGTCATCGGGCCCGTCGGTGGCCAGGCTCGTCTCGGCCTGTTCTGCGGCGGCCGAGAGCTCGTGCTCGGCGGGGCCGGTGTGCGCGAGGGTCTCGAAGGCCTGCTCCAGCTCGCCCGATCCGACGACGTGGGTCCGTCGCAGGGACCACGCCTCGCACTGGCGAGCGTCCAGAGCGGATGTGGCTGAGACGACACCGAGCACCGACGCACCCCGCACGGTCAGTTCCGCGACGACGCTGCCGTTCATGCCCGGGAAATCAGGGCTGATCGCGGCGACGGTGACGGCGCCCGACTCGGCGGCGCTGAGTAGTTCGGTGACATCGGCGCAGCGCCGCACGAGGGTCGCGTCCTCGACGGAGGCGAGCTCCTCGGCGAACCGCGCCTCGAGACGCGCCGAGATCGCGGTCGCGACGGTGCACACCGTCATCGTCGTCACGAGCGGGCCGCCGAGTCGAGCGGCACCAGCGTGATGCGCGCGCCCGAGTTGACGGCATCGATCATCGCCGGCAACGACTCGCGCGGGACGAGGATCTCGACGGGCGAGCCGTCGGCGACGGCGACGACACCGCCGCTGCGCGAACCGACGTGCGACACCAGGGCCCGCTCGACGCTCTGGTGCGGCTTGTCGAAGCCGGTCGAGCCGGCGCCCTCCTTCTTGTCCGAAACCCAGACCTCGACGTCCCCGCCGGCGCGGATGACGTCGGCCTGCCCGCGCTCGACGTTGACCGACAGGGCGCGAACCGTCACACCGGAGGCGTCCCCGACGGCGTTCTTCGGCACGAGCTCCCCGGCCCCGACGGCGCGCTGGACGACGCCGCCCGGCTGGGTCGCGCTCGACAGGTACTGCCCGCCGCGATCGTCGAGACGAACCCTCGTCGGCACGAGGTCGGACGAGGTGAGGCGCTGACCAGGCACGAGGGCGCTCTTCGCACTCCACACCTGCACCGAATCGTCGAACGAGCCGATGACACGCAACGTGCCGAGCACGCCGAGGGCGAGCAGCACGATGCCTACGACCCAGCGCACGTCCTTCATGCCGGTCGGCACGAACCGCCGCGCCGCCTGCGCCCCCGGCGAGACGTCCTTCAACCTGCGTACCCCACGCTCACCCACGATGTTCCTCCTCGTTCGTCCACAGCCGAGATCCATCGTCACGCGGGCGAGCGGGCCCGACGCCTAGAATGATCGTCAGGTTTTGGTAAGAATCTCCGCACCCGTCGAAAGGCACCCCATGGCGCAGCGCTTCGTCCAGATCGCCGACGTGGCGGAGACCCTCAACGTCTCGGCGCGGCAGGTCTACGGACTCGTCAAGTCGGGTGAGCTGCCGGCGATCAAGATCAACAACCAGTGGCGCGTCGAGGCAGCCGAGGTGGAGCGCTACATCGAACGCGCTTACGCCGCAACGCGATCCGCCGTCGCCGCCGGCGGAATGGGCGAGGACTTCTGAGGGCTCGACGTTCGTCCACGCGCGCCTGATCACCTGCTCGGGGGGCCGGCGTGAGGTGTGAACTCAGTCAGCGGCAGCGGCTCAGCGTCCGCTGGCGTTGACGTCGATCCACGCGAGATGCGCGAGCGGGAGCACGAGACTCGCCGCGCCGCGCGCCGGGGTGAGGACGACGTGATCGGCGCTCACCGCGTCGATCGTCCCGACGATCGTGTGCCCGCCGAGGCGATGCCAGGCGAGAGGGGCACGTGAACGCGCCATGGCACGCAGCACGCTGCTCCATCCGCGTCCGATCGACGAACCGTCGGCCGCGACGTGGGGGCGCCCCAGCCCGCTGACGCAGGCGATCGCACTGACGGGCACGAGACGGAGCCCGGCACGCACGAGGTCGTCGACACCGTGCACCGCATGCACGCCGTCACGATCGAGAGCGAGCCAGCCCTCCCCCACGTCGAGGAGGTGCCCGCGCAGAGTCTCGGTGCCGACGCTCAGTGCGACGACACTGCCGATCCCGGCACGCAGCCGGTCGACCAGCGTGACGCCGGCGTGCTCGACGCGCACGCTCTCAGCGACCTCTGCCCGCGCCTCGGCACGTTCCTGTGCCTCCTGGGCAGCCTCGAGGTCGGCCAGCAATCGCTCCATTCGCATGGCTCGACGCTAGAGCAGCGAGGAGCTCGGACGGGCGAAAAAAGTTTTTCATCTTCCACGCCCCCACTCGACACGATGTGTCGTTACATTGCATTCATCGACATCACACGTCACTGAACGTCATCGTTCGTCATGGATGTTGATCGGCGGCGACACGAGTCGCGCCGAGGCGCATGACGCGACGACGAAGGCGGAACGCGATGATCACGACGACCAGGACGAGCACGTCGAACCCCTCGAACACACCTGTCACGCCGCAGCAGCTGAGGAGCGCCGGCATCCTGGCGGGCCTCAGCGCACCGCTGCTCGCGACAGCAGCCGTGGCCGTCGCCGTCACGACCCGACGGGCGCTGCCCGGGCCCGGCGCGACGAGCGAGGACGTCATCGGCGTCGCCGCGGGCGCCGTCCTCACGCTCGCGCTGGCCCGCCTGGCGTGGCTCAGTCTTCGCTCTGCCCTCGACCTGCGGTGCGAGGCACGGCTGCTCGTGGCGGGCGACCTCGAGTGTGGCCGATCGGCGCTCGTCCGAGTTCAGGTCTGCGATTCGCGCTCTGTCGTGGCGCGCTCTGCACCGGTAACGGCGGACGCGACGGGGTCGAGAACCCGCACGGCGAGTCTGTTCCTCGCCGTCGCGGCACTCATCACCGTCGGCGCGCAGTCGGCCGGGGCCGCCGAACCCGCGCCGCGCCCGTCGTTCTCCGTCTCGGCCGAGGTGATGCCGCCCGCCTCGGCCTCTGTCACCGACGCAGCGGCCCCTTCCGGGGCGGTCTCGCCAGCGGCCGCCACTCCCTCGGGCGCGGCACCTGCGTCTGGCACAACCAGCTCGCACTGGCCCGACCGCGAGGCCCCCGACGTCGACGCCCCGGACTTCGAAAACCCCGACCTCGACGCCCCTGACCTCGACTCCCCCGCGTTCGGTTCCCCAGCGTCCGTGTCGGCCCCGTCCGAGGCACGCACATCCGACTCGGCCACGTCCGACACGCCCCAGCCAGCGGTGCCGCGTCCCGGCTGGACGCCGGATCCGTTCAGTACCTCGAACGAGCTGTCCGCCATCGTGCTGGGCACGCCGCGCGGTTCAGGCACGGCCGCGGAACACAGGACGCACGTCGTCGTGCGCGGCGACACGCTGTGGAGCATCGCGGCGTCCTACCTCGCCCCGGGCGCACCGGCGGAAGACGTCGCGGCGTCCCTGCCGGGCTGGCTCGAGGCCAACCCGCTGCTGCGGCTCGATCCGGACACGATCGAGGTCGGCCAGCAGCTCACCCTTCCTGCGTCCTTCGTCTCGACCACCTCAGCGTTCGGAGCCCACCGATGACCACCCTCACCCTCGAACGAGCGAGTGTCGCACCCCCGCGCGCGGCCCACGAAATGCCGCGTGAACTCGATCTGCACGAGATCGGCGGGTTGCTCGACGGCTCGCTGCGCGTCGCCGACGTGCCGGCCATCAGCGCGCGCCTCGCGGTCGACGTCAGCCGCGAGCGCCTGCCGCACCGCGGCGAGCACGACGAGATCTTCGGCCCGCAGCACACGGCGACGTCCGCGTTGCCGGACGCACGGGTGTGGACGCAGCGCTTCGCCCTGGCGCTCGTCGAGGCACTGGCGGGGCGTCGCTCACCGACGCAGCTCACGCCGCACACGAGCACGGACGTGCTGGCCCGCATCCAGCGACGCCACCGCACGACACTGCGTCGCGGTGCCGCGCCTGGACCGACGGGCGTGCGGCGCGTTCAGGTGTGCCAGCCGTGCGACGGCGTCGTCGAAGCGGCCGTCGTCGCCCGCGTCAACGGCCGTGCAACGCCGATCGCGCTGCGCCTCAACGGGGTCGACGGGCGCTGGCAGGTCACCGTCCTCGAGCTGATCTGAGCGTGTCCGCGCCTCAGCGCTTGCGCTTCTTGCCGCCCTTGCTCTTGCGGCTGCGCGCTGCGGAGCGACGCTGTTCGCGCGACATCTGCTCCTCGTCGTCCATGACGTGCCCGTCCTTGGCGACGACGTGATCCTCAGCGAGGCCCTCCTCGTTGGGCGCCGTGAAGTGCAGCTGCTCCTGCTTGGGTGCGGGCGTGGATGCCTCGACCTCGGCGGGGTCGACGTCGACGTGGAAGAACAGCTGCGTGGACTCCTCCTTGATCGACTCCGTCATCGCCTCGAACATCTGGAAGCCCTCGCGCTGGTACTCGACGAGCGGGTCGCGCTGAGCCATCTGCCGCAGGTGGATGCCCTCCTTGAGGTAGTCCATCTCGTACAGGTGCTCGCGCCACTGGCGGTCGAGGACGGTGAGCACCACGCGTCGTTCGACCTCGCGCGCAACGCTCGAACCGAGGAAGGCGACGCGGTCGTCGAACGCGTGCTGCGCATCGGAGCGCAGTTCCTCGCCGAGGATCTCCGGCGTGATGCCGGCGCGCCCGCCGAGCTCCGCCTCGAGCTCCTCGAGACGGATCGTGATCGGGTAGAGCTCCTCGAGGGCGCCCCAGAGTCGCTCGAGATCCCAGTGCTCGGAGAAACCGTCCGCGGTCGCCGTCGCGACGTACGTGTCGATCGTGTCGTTGATGAAGTGGCGCATCTGGCCGTCGATGTCGCCCTCGAGCACACGCTTGCGTTCGGCATAGATCGTCTCACGCTGACGGTTGAGCACGTCGTCGTACTTGAGGACGTTCTTGCGGATCTCGAAGTTCTGGCCCTCGACCTGGCCCTGGGCGGACTGGATCGAGCGGGAGACGATCTTGTTCTCGATCGGCTGGTCGTCGTCCATGCCGGAGCCCGACATGAACCGGTCGACGAGCGCCGCGTTGAACAGGCGCATGAGGTCGTCCTGCAGCGACAGGTAGAAACGCGACTCACCGGGGTCGCCCTGGCGACCGGAGCGTCCGCGCAGCTGGTTGTCGATGCGGCGCGACTCGTGACGCTCGGTGCCGAGGACGTACAGGCCGCCGAGCTCCTTCACCTCGTCGTGCTCGGCCTTGACCGCGGCCTCCGCCTTCGCGAGGGCCTCGTCCCAGCTCGCCTCGTACTCCTCGGGCGTCTCCTCCGGGTCGAGGCCCCGCTGCTTGAGCGCGGCGACGGCCATGAACTCGGGGTTGCCACCGAGCATGATGTCGGTGCCTCGACCGGCCATGTTGGTCGCCACGGTGACGCCGCCCTTGCGCCCGGCCTGCGCGACGATGGCGGCCTCGCGCTCGTGGTGCTTCGCATTGAGCACCTCGTGCGCGACGCCCTTCTTGCGAAGCAGCTCCGACAGGCGCTCCGACTTCTCGACGCTCGTCGTACCCACGAGGACTGGCTGGCCCTTGCGGTGACGCTCGGCGATGTCGTCGGTGACGGCACGGAACTTCGCGTCCTCGGTGCGGTAGATGCGGTCGGGCTGGTCGACGCGCTGCGGCGGGTTGTTCGTCGGGATCGTGACGACACCCAACTTGTAGATCTGGTACAGCTCGGCGGCCTCGGTCTGGGCCGTACCCGTCATGCCCGACAGCTTGTCGTACATGCGGAAGTAGTTCTGCAGCGTCACCGTCGCGAGCGTCTGGTTCTCGTTCTGGATCTCGACGCCTTCCTTGGCCTCGATCGCCTGGTGCACACCCTCGTTGTAGCGACGTCCGGCGAGCATGCGGCCGGTGTGCTCGTCGACGATGAGGATCTCGCCGTTCATCGCGACGTAGTCCTTGTCGCGCTTGAACAGTTCCTTCGCCTTGATGGCGTTGTTGAGGTAGCCGATGAGCGGCGAGTTCTGCGCCTCGTAGAGGTTCTCGATGCCGAGCAGGTCCTCGACCTTCTCGATGCCCGGCTCGAGCAGGCCAACGGTCTTCTTCTTCTCGTCGATCTCGTAGTCGCCCGGCTTCGTGATCTTGCCGTCCTTGCCCTTCTCCGCGCGCGTCAGGTGCTCGACGATCGAGGCGAACTCGACGTACCACTTCGTCGCCGCGTCGGCCGGGCCGGAGATGATGAGCGGCGTGCGTGCCTCGTCGATGAGGATCGAGTCGACCTCGTCGACGATGGCGAAGTTGTGGCCGCGCTGCACGAGCTCGTCCGTCGACCAGGCCATGTTGTCGCGCAGGTAGTCGAAGCCGAACTCGTTGTTCGTGCCGTACGTGATGTCCTTGTTGTACTCGTCTCGGCGCTGCGCCGGCGTCATCGACGACAGGATGCAGCCCGTCTCGAGCCCGAGCGCCCGGTGCACGCGGCCCATGAGCTCGGACTGGTACTCGGCGAGGTAGTCGTTGACGGTGACGACGTGGACGCCCTTGCCTTCGATCGCGTTGAGGTAGCTCGGCAGTGTCGCGACGAGCGTCTTGCCCTCACCGGTGCGCATCTCGGCGACGTTGCCCATGTGCAGCGCGGCACCACCCATGATCTGCACGTCGAAGTGACGCTTGCCGATCGTGCGCTTGCTCGCCTCGCGCACGGCGGCGAACGCCTCGGGCAGGATCTGATCGAGGCTCTGCCCGTCCGCGAGTCGCTTGCGGAACCGGTCGGTCTCCTCGCGCAGTTCGGCGTCGGTGAGCTTTTCGAAATCCTCTTCGACGATGTTCACCTGAGCGGCGATCGCCTCGAGCTTCTTGAGCGTTCGTCCTTCGCCGGCGCGCAGAACACGTTCGACAACCTTGGGCACGCGAGACTCCGTAAATCGTTGATCGATCACCTCGGGCGACGGGCCGTTCTCACGGCCCCTCACGCGAGGTGGCGCCCGACGCGCGGGCACAGTTCCCCTAAGAGTAATGGGTGAGCGGCGGCGCCGCCCAGTCAGAGTCCGCTGGGTCCGGTGCGTCTGCGGTTGCCTGTTCCCCCGGCGCCTGACGCAGCAGCGCGCGCGCCTCGGCGCGCGAGGACACCCCGAGCGTGCGATAGATCCGGGCAAGGTGGTTGCGCACGGTGTTCTCCGACAGGAAGAGCGTCGCGGCGATGCTGCGGTTCGAGCGGCCACGAGCCACAAGGTCGAGCACCTCGCGTTCGCGCGCGGACAGGGCGTACGTCGGGTGGGGCGCCCGGGCGAGGGCGCATGCCACCGCCCACACCTGAGCCGCTCGCTCGGGCGCCACGTACGGCTCGTCGGCACGCAACATCCGGGCGAGCGCCGCTTCGTCGAGTGGCGTGGGCACCTCGGCGAGCACACCGTGAACACCGCAGCGGATGGCGGTGGCGAGGATGTCGTCGTCCTCGGTGACGACGAGCAGGTGCTCGGGGGTGGCGTGTTCGAGCTGGGCGAGCAGCTCCGCGGCGCTGCGCGGCGCACACCACCGCCACGGCACCTGGCCGCCGGTGATGACGCCGACATCAGGTCGGCGACCCCTGAGAACGTCGCGCGGCGCGCCGGCGACGTTCATCGCTCGAGCCTGTTGGACGAGAGCGCTCGCGTGCACGAACCCGACCCCATGGAGGCGTCAGGGCGCGTTCGCCGGGCGGCGGGAGGTCCGTGACGCACCCGCCGCCCGGCGTCATCGGGCGCGCTGCTCAGGCTGTCTCCTCCAGCGTGTCCGGTGCTTCGTCGACGACGTCGAGGTGGATCACTCCATAGCTCCACCCACGGCGGCGGTAGACGAGGCTCGGACGACCGCTGCTCTTGTCCTGGTAGAGGTAGAAGTCGTGGCCGACGAGTTCCATCTCGCGCAGGGCCTCGTCGACGTCCATGGGCGCGCTCGCGTGCACCTTCTCGCGCAGCTGCACCGGGCAGTCCGGATCCTCACCGAGCTGGGCGGCCTCCGGCGCGTCGTCGCGCGTGTCGGGCATGATCTCGAGCACCGGCAGATCCGCCGTCGCCTCCGCGACGGACATCGTGCGGTGCTGGCCGCGCTGGATACGACGACGGTCGTGCTGGCGGCGCAATCGCTCACCGAGCTTTCCCATGACGAGGTCGAGGGCCGCGTATTCCTCGTCGGCCGATGCCTCCGCGCGCACGACGGACCGCTTCGAGCGGCACGTCACCTCGACGCGGTAGGCCTCCTTGGCGCGGCGCGGGTTCGGCTCGTACGTGATGACGACGTCGCAGCGCATGACGCGCGGGTCGAGCTGCGGAACCTTGGCCAGCTTGTCCTCGACGTGTCGCGCGAGGCGGGCAGGAACCTCGATGTGTCGGCCGGTCACGGTGATCTCCATGGAAATCGACTCCTCGGATCGAGAGAAACTTCGGTGAGAAATCGGCCCCGTCAGCCCGGCTGCAGGCGTCGGGAGCCGCTTCGTGCGCGCCACCACCTCCTGCGGGGATGCTGTTCGATGTTCTCCAACCTAACCCCCCATCGACGCCCGGGGAAGGGTTCGTGAACGGTGGATTCCGGCCGCCCCCGCTGCGGGCGCCGGCGGGGTGTGATCGTCCCGCGGTCAGCCTGCCGAGCGGGCGTTCGGCTCGTGCGGCGTCGCCGCGAGCGCCGCGACGGCGACGACCCGCACGCCCGCTCGTTGCAGCGTCGCGTGCGCCGCGGCGAGCGTCGCGCCGCTCGTCACGACGTCGTCGAACAGGACGACGCGCGCGCCGGCGCGAACGAGACGCTCCGCCGTCCGCGGCTCGATCCTGAAGGCCCCTTCGACGTTGCGGCGTCGCTCGGCGAGAGTCAGCCGCGCCTGATCCACGACGCCCCGATCGCGGTGCCGCAGCAGGCTCCGTCCGCTGACGAGGCTGGTGCCCCGACACACGGCGTCGCACAGTTCGCCCAACGGAAAGCGTCCCCGCTCACGGTAGGCCGCGGCCCGGGACGGAATGGGCACGAGGACGAGTGGCCCGGCGCCGGCCGATGGCCCCGTGCCCAGCGCGGCATCTTCGAGTGTGGCGTCGGTGAGTGCGCGAGCGAGCGAGCGGCGCGCGAGGCGCACGAGGACGTCGAGGCCGTCGCTGCGGCCACGATCCTTGAACGCCGTGATGGCCTCGCGCAACGGCCCGTCGAACGCCGCAGCGACGGCGACGTCGAGTTCGGGGGCGTGATGGGCTCGCACCGTGAACGCTTCACGGCACAGACCGGCGTCGCACGTCGCGCACCAGCTCGGGCCCCATGCGCCGCAGCCGAGACAGTTCGACGGCCACGCCAGATCGACGACGTCACGCAGCGCGCCCCTCACCCACGCGACCGGCGGCGTGAGCCGGGCGCCGACGTCGCGAGACTGGCGGGGCACACCCGCCATGATGCCGCCCGCGCGACGACGTCACCACCGACACGCGCTCGCCCCTGTGGACGAGGGTGCGCCGCAGCGCTCCCCCGGGCCACAGCCGTCACCGGTTGTGGACGACGGAGTCTCGGCCCACGCTGCCCTGCGCGCTTTCGACCACCTCATCCAGAGCGACGAGCACGTTCGGCGGGCGCCGAACGACGGCGTCCCAAGCGGAGACGGGTGTCAGGATCGCGGGGCGATGAGGTCGCCCCGGGTGAGGAAACTGCTCCACGAGGAGCCCTGGCGCGTGAAGACGGTGTTCGCGTCGGTTCGCACGAACAGGCCGCTTCGCCCGTCGAGAGTAGACACGAGGCTGCTCGCGCCCGTGACGCCGCCGAGGGGCACCGGGGCGTCGTCGAGCGGCACGAGGGTCGGTTGCAGGAGACCGTCGCTCGTGCCGAGGACGGCGAGGGACGTGCCGTCCGCCCACACGACGTCCTTGACGTCGTGCACGCCCGGCGCGATGTCGTGCGCCGGGCCGAGGGAGACAGGTCGACCGCGCTCGTCGCGTTCGACGGCTGCGACGACGGCGCGCGCGTCGTCGCCGTCACGGATGGTGAGAGCGACGCGGGAGCCCTCGGGCGACACGCTGAGCGACGTGACGGAGGACGCGCCGAGCCACGGGACGTCGAGGGCTGTGGGTGTTCGCGTCGGCGAGGTCGACGTCGTGTCGAGCGCCCACAGCGCGGCGCTCGAGGTGTCGCCTGTCCTCTTCGACCTGGACGCCTGCGACGACGGTGTTGATGCCGACGACGTGCGGCCTGCCACCCACAACCATCCGGAGCTGTCGAACGCGGGACGCACGAGCTGGTTTCCGAGATCGGGGACGGTGACGTCGGTGCCGTTGAGCCAGCGTCGTACCGACGTGCGGTCCTTCGAGATCGCCGCGATCTGCCGCCCGCCCTGGCCGGCGGCGAGCAACGACCAGTCGGCCGGCACCGCGGGCAGCACGGGGCGTCCCTGCGCCGCGCGGGCGTCGGTGCCCGAGACGGAGTCGTTCGCCCGGGCGTGCGTCCAGGCGAGGTAGGCGCCACTGCGGGAGATGACCTCGTCGAGGCTGTCGGCGGTGATCGAGTAGCCGACCTGGCTCGGGTCGCTCACCTGCGCAGGCAGGTTGTCGGTCTCCAGGCGCGCCCCGCCGACGCGCACCGAGACCGAGCGCACCTCCGGCGCCTGCATGACGGTCGCCGTCACCGACGCCCACAGCGCGGCGCGCGCGGGGTTGTCGGCAGCACTCGCGCGGCTGGAGAGCGCGACGTCCGCCTCGCCGTCGCGCACGGGCACGGCGTCGACGGCGAGCGC
>NZ_AEIQ01000081.1:0-1885 GCF_000152185.1 Dermacoccus sp. Ellin185
CGGAACTCGGAAGAGCCACATTTCTTCTTCATTAGGCGACGACGCTCGCCCATTCGTTCAACAACGCCGGAATGGGGCGGCCCGCCCCATCGTCGTCGGGGCGGTGATATCCGCCCTGGGTGACGCGTTGATCCCTATCGCGTTCGCGATCGAGTGCCACCGAGTGGAACCTCGAGGCTGGGGCATGGCCTGCGTTCTGCTGCTGTTGTGGCTCGGTCGCTTCGGCGGGATGACGCTTGTACGAAAGAGGCCGGCCACCGCACGCCCTGTGCACGCGATGATCAACGCCGACCTGGTCAGGGCGGCCGCTCAGCTGATCCTGCTCGCCATCCTGGCTACAAACGTCACCGCTTCTGCGCCCGCTGCGATCTCCGCCCTAGGTCTGTCCTCCTTCGTGTACGGGTTCGCCGCTGCGTTCTTCGTTCCAGCCCGTTTCTCAGCCATCTCGACACTCGGCGCGCCGAGCGAGTATCAGCGGATCAACTCGACACTGTCCATCGTCGGCGATCTCTCGGCGATCCTCGGACCTGTCCTTGGGTCACTGGCCGTCGTCTGGTTGGGATTCCAAAACGTCCTGCTCATCGACGGTGTCAGCTTCCTGGTCGCCGCCACGATCCTGGTCCCGTTGCGCGCCACGCGAACCGAATCTGCCTCCACCCCCGCCGACGACGACGACACCCCGACCCCGCGAACGGGGACGATGCCGGCCTGGTTCACGCCCGGCCTGGCCACCTGGGGTGTGCTCGCGCTGACAATCGGCATCATCGGCGTTGCCGGTCCCACTCAGGTCATGTCGCGGTTCGACGTCACCGGCTGGACCATCACCGCCACAGCCTTAGGCGTCGGTAGCCTCCTCGCATCCACGTCCACACTCCTTGGGGCATTCGATGTCGTTCGATGGCGCACTATCCACGTCTGCGCCCTGGCCCTGGCCGCCACTGAGGTCGCCGCCTTCGTCGCCGCCCCCAACGTATGGATTCTCGCCGCGATCGGTGCTACCGGTTCCATGGCCGTCACCGTCTCCGGAATCCGTTGGGACACGATGGGGCAGTCTTTACGAACCGATCACCTCGTCAACGAGTTCGCCACCCGCGACCAGCTCGTCAACACCACAGCGATTCCCCTCGGCATGGCCCTGTTCGGTCTCGCCGGTACCCTCGACGCCACCCGCGTCCTGCTCTGGATCATGACCGTCGCGTGTGCTGCAGCTGCTCTCTACTCACTGACTCTGCACCGGCCAACCACCGATGACTTCCGCGCCGACCACACGCTGCGTCTCTGACCCGCGTCGCCCGTTCCTGAACGAACCGGTTTGACAAGCGACCTCTAGTGCGCGAGACATGAATTTGCTGTGACCTGCAGCACACTAGTCGTGACCGTCGCCACCGAAATACTTACCGCCGTAGTCACACCCTTTATTCGCTCTCCACCAGGACCGACCAGGGGACTCTACCCTCTTCTCGGGAATAAAGGTGGTCCACGTCACCGTCGTCGTCGGGTCATAGGCGGCGGCGGCTAGCGTATTCGTCTTCGCGATGGCCTTCTGGTTCTGCGTCGAGTCCAGGTCGGAGGACAGGGGCGCTACAACAACCAATGAGCGAACATTCGAACGTCCGTTGTTGGGTACCAGGGTGTACCCCACCCACGCAAGTGGGAACCCCCTGAGATGCGCACTTTTCACCACAGCGCATCTAGGGATATTCCTACTCACACAGTCGAGAGCTCAGACCAGGCGGGTCATCATCGGACCGTCAGGCAGCCCTAGCGGTGTAGCAAAAACGTTGGCGAGTTCAACCGGTCAACGCACCACCACCGATAGGGGATCGTGGGTGTCATGGCCGGGTTGTCGAACGAACAGCAGGAGAACGTCTGGGCGTTGTGGGCG
>NZ_AEIQ01000080.1:0-603 GCF_000152185.1 Dermacoccus sp. Ellin185
GAGTCTAACTTTATTTTTGGTAAAGGCATAACTAGAGGTAAAATTTTAGCGGCAATGTTATTTGGTATGTTTATCGCGATTCTAAACCAAACTCTATTAAATGTGGCATTGCCTAAAATAAATACAGAGTTTAATATTTCTGCCTCAACTGGTCAATGGTTAATGACTGGTTTTATGTTAGTGAATGGTATATTAATACCTATTAGTGCCTTTTTATTTAATAAATATTCTTATAGAAAATTATTTATTATAGGTTTAGCACTATTTACATTAGGTTCCTTAGTTTGTGCAATCTCATTTAATTTCCCAATTATGATGAGTGGACGTGTATTACAAGCCATAGGCGCAGGTATATTGATGCCGTTAGGTTCTAACGTTATTGTTACCATTTTCCCACCTGAAAAACGCGGTGTGGCAATGGGGACAATGGGTATTGCAATGATATTAGCACCTGCAATCGGTCCAACACTTTCAGGTTACATTGTGCAAAATTATGATTGGAATGTAATGTTTTACGGTATGTTCTTTATAGGTATTATTGCTATCGTAATTGGTCTATTTTGGTTTAAGTTGTATCAAAGTACAACAAATCCGAAAGCAGAT
>NZ_AEIQ01000079.1:0-986 GCF_000152185.1 Dermacoccus sp. Ellin185
CTGGACTCCGCGGTCACTGTGATGCACGAGCCGCCCGCCCTGACGCGCCGCCGGGGTCGTGGTGATCGCCTGCTGCAACGCGATCAGCGGCAATGCCTGCGTCGTCAGCGATGACGCGACCGACCAGCCGACGATCTTCCTTGTGCACGCATCGGTGATGAACGCCGTGTACGCGAACCCACCGACGGTGCGCACGTACGTGATGTCCGCCACCCACAGCTCGTTCGGCGCCATCGCGTGGAAGTCACGCTCGACCAGGTCCGGGCGGTGATCGGGCAGCTTCGACGCGACGGTCGTGAACGGGTGACGCCCGCGCCGAACACCGTGCAGCCCAGCGACTTTCATGAGCCGGGCGGTCTGGTCGCGTCCGATCATCCAGCCCTGGCGGCGCATCGCGTGCCACATCTTGCGGTGGCCATACACGCCGTAATTCTGCTGGTGGACGCGCCGGATCTCGTCGATGAGGACCTCGTCACGGATCGCTCGCGCGCAGCGCGGGCGGGCTTTCGCTGCCCGGTAGCCACGCGACGTGATGAACCCACACTCCGTCGCGCCCAGCACGCGACAGATGGACTCGACCCCGAACTGACCCTTGTGTTCGTCGATGAACCGGATCATCTCGTCGTGGGGCGGTCGAGTTCCGCTGCGAAAAAAGCCGATGCTTTCTTCAAGATCTCGTTCGCGCGCCGTGTCTCTGCGAGTTCGCGGCGAAGGCGCCGGTTCTCTTCCTCCAGGGACTCACGTGGCGCTGCCGCGCCCACCATGGCTGGTTGTTCGCCAGCACGGGGCATCCAGTTACGGATGGTCGCCGGCGCGATGCCGAGCGAGGCTCCGACGGCGTCCATCGCGACGCGCTGTGAGCATGCTTCGGCGGCGCGCTTGTCGAGCACCATCCTGACGGCGTGCTCACGCAACTGCTGGTCGTACTTCTTGGGCATGGTCCGATTCTCCTTCAGATGAGTCGGAACCAAACCCAGGGCGCTTCA
>NZ_AEIQ01000078.1:0-1139 GCF_000152185.1 Dermacoccus sp. Ellin185
GTCGTGGAAGATCGTGGTGGTGATGCACTCGGTCTTGTACAGGCCGATGACGCACTCCATGAGTGCGTTGTCGTACGCGTCCGCGACGGTGCCGATCGATGCGGCGATGCCCTCGGCGGCCAGGTGCTCGGCGAAGCGCAGGCTGGTGTACTGCGACCCGGCATCGCTATGTGCGATCAGCTCGCCGGGTTGGACGGGGTGCCCGGCTCGGTCGCGTTCCCACAGCGCGATCCGCAGCGGTGTCAGGACCAGCGGTGTCGTCTTGCTCGTCGCGGCGTGCCAGGCCACGACCTTCTGGGAGTAGCAGTCCAGGACGAACGCGACGTACACGAAACCCGCCCACGTGCGTACGTAGGTGAAGTCCGCGACCCACTTCGTGTTCGGCGCTGCCGCGGTGAAGTCCCGGTTGAGCAGGTCACCAGCCCGATGCCCGTCCTTGGCCGGGATCGTGGTGCGTACCGGACGGCCGCGGCGTACCCCGTTCATCCCCGCGACGCGCATGAGCCGATCCACGCGACCGGCGCCGACCTGGTGACCTTGCCTACGTAGCCAGGCGGTCATCTTGCGACGCCCGTACAGCCCTTCCGGGGTACCGACGAGGTCGTGCAGGACGTTGAGCAGGACCGCGTCGGACGTGTCACGGGCCGATGCGCTGCGGTGGCGCCAGGCCCGGTAGGTGCGTGCGGCGATCTGGCAGCCCTCCTGGCGGAGCACCCTGCAGACCGACTCGACCGCGTGCCCCTCGGCGCGCATCTGATCGATGAAACCCATGATCATCGGTTGCGGGGGTCGAGCTCCCCCGCGAAGAAAATCGAGGCCTTGCGTAGGAGCTCGTTGTCCTCGCGCAACCGCTTGACCTCGCTGCGCAGACGACGCAGCTCGGCCAGGTCGTCGCTGGTCGGCCCGTCCTTCAGGCCGGCGTCGACGCGGTGTTGCGAGACCCAGCGGCGCAAGGTTTCACGGCCCACGTCGACCTTCGGTGACACCAACGCGACGGCCTTGGTGACGGACCCGGCTTCCTCGACGCGGTCCAGGACCATCCGCACCGCGCGGTCCTTCACCTCGGGATCGAACTTCTTCGGCATGAACAACATCCTCTCGAACTCGAAAGGAAGCGGCATCACACCCGGGACGCTTCA